>JAHKAQ010000041.1 GCA_018825765.1 Patescibacteria group bacterium | reverse complement strand
TTAAAAAAGTATAAAGAATAATCTGCGACGCCAAGGGTTCCTTCAATAAGTAGGCGATAAAATAATATTCAGGCCAGTTTTGCCCGACATCCCCCATAAAATAAGTTGAATGGCCGTAAGAGGCGTGCGCCGCCACCATAAAAAAACCAAGAGCGTATTGAACATATGGACGAAGCGCTTCAATATTCGATAAATTTATCAGTTTAGTGGCCAGGCCCGCGTTTCCAAATTGATCATCCCAGATTGACTCGGCAATAAGCCTTTGTTGAACGTCCAGCGGCATTTCTCTCATGAAAATTTTATACCAGACCCCAACCAATAAAAAGGCGATTATAGTGGCCGACATCACGCTTGCCAGATAAATCGCCCAGCGTTTTTTCGCTCCCCATTGTTTACTGTAACTGAAAATAGCAAAAATCGTCATTATTCCAATAATTGGCAAAAGTATTGGAATGGAAAATTTAGCCAAATGTAAGCAACCTTGCAACAGCGCGGCGATTAAAAATTTACTCCAGCCCGGCTCTTTTAAAAATTTCCACCAGGAATAAAGAGCGAAGACGGAAAACGCCGTAACCCCCATGTCAGTGGTTATAAAACGCCCGTGAGCGATAATATTAGGCGAAAAAGCGTATAAAAGAAGCGCTAAAAAACCGGCCAATTTATTTTTAAAAATCTCAGACGCCCAAAGATAAACAACAAACCCGGCCAGAAGCATTAAAATTACAATTGGAATCCTCGCCCAGAAAAGCATCTTATCCGCGTCATTTCCGGATTTATACAAAAAAGTATCTCCCAGCGACCATTGATCATTAACATTGTATTTCCAGCCGGCGTCTTCTTTGGGAAAATTTATCTTCATAAATAAAAGCGGCAGGGCGGATAACTGTTTTACAAGCGGGGGATGCTCCGGATTTAAGCGATAATCCGCCTGGGTTATATAAGAATAACCCGCCACAATGTGCGGCATTTCATCCCGAATGGCTGAATCCTCTCTCATGCTTCCCACCGCCAGAAAAAACATTACTCCAAGTATCACTAAGGCTAAAAAATCATATTTTCTCTGTTTTAATTCCATGGTTTTTACTTAATTTTTCTTCTTTTTTTTCTTGTCTTTTTTCTTCTTCTCTTCATCTTGTTCTTCGCCTGGATGAGGGTATTTGCTTGGAGAATCATATTTACTTAAAAAAACCTTTTCAAAAAGCAGGCTCCCGTCGTTCCGATATACCTTTTGAGTCCACTTTGCCCTCATGGATCCGTCTGGTTTTCTATCGTAAGTGACCGGGCCTATGGTTTCCACTTTTCTTCCGTCGCTAGCCCCGTAATATTCAAAGGTTAGAATGTTTCCTTCAATTTTTGTCTGAACCAGAATATGAGCCGGCGTGTTATTTAAAAATTTTAAATCCGGACTCGGAATATAAACCGTGGCGTCAGTTCCCTGCGGGCTGTAATATTGAACCGGGTAGGCGTGATTTCTGCGCTCTATAACTTCCAGGCCGGCATTTACCGCGGCCCTGAAAGAAGTTGTTGAAACCTGACACATTCCGCCGCCGTATTCAGGGATTGTTTTATCGTTTTTTATCACCAATTCAGGCAGATAGCCGGTTGAAGCATCCACCGGACCCAGAGCATCCAGGAAAGAAAACACCTCACCCGGCTTTATTATTGCTCCGTTAAATTTTCCCGCTCCGGTCGCTATATTATGCCGCCGATTTCTGGGAGAACCGGAAAAATTAGAAGTTCCGGCGCCGATTAAAGTCTCTATGCCCAAATTAACTATGGAATCTTTCGAGATAGGCGCGTTTTCCCTGTAAATCAAAAGCTCTATTTGATCTTTCTTTTCCATTAGGCCCGAAGATAAAACGTCTATGCTTTTTTCCGTGTCCAGGCCGATTTTATCCTGGCTTTCCTCAAGAATTACCAGTTGTCCATTTTCAAATCCAAGCCTGGCGTTTATCCAGGGCTGTTCAACTCCCGGAGCGATTGTTAGAAGGTAATTTTTTATTTCCTGTTTATCCATTTCAACTTTCAGTTCATAACCTCCGGCTATTTTTTGCGGCACGATTCCGGAAAGCGCGTAATAAGTAAAAGAAAAAATATCATCTGTCAGCGGATCGGGTTGAATCTGCTGAAACCCCAAATGCGGCGTTTTTCTAAAAGATATAAAATTCGCCACAGTATCTGAATCAATCTCCCAGCTTTTATTGCCAGCCAGAAGCATGTTTTCTGATTCCAGAATCTCGTTCGCCATAATCCTTGCTTCCAGGGTTTGGAATTCCTCCACCTCTGGTTTTTTCTCTATCTCGTCTGGCAGGGTTATCTCTTCTATGCCGGGATTGTTTATGTAATCTATAATTTTCGAAGCGAAAAGCACTGGATCCAGACCTTTTCCATCCCTGGAAGGTGTTTGAATAAATTTCCCGTCCCGGTAAATCAATTTTGACGATAAAGGAATCTGGCTTGATGTTTCAAGCCTTAAAGCTATGAATTCATTAACCTTGCTGTCGTTTACGTAAAAATAAGTCGGAACCTCATACCCCCAAACCGCGTTTTCAAAAAAAGCAAGTAAATTCCCCCAAAACCCCTCATTTTTCCCGGCGCCATAGGCTGAATTTAGAATTCTGTTTCGATCCAGAGTTATTCCCAAATCAGAAAGAGTGGCTTCTGTTACTCTTTCGCCTTTGATTAGTTTTATTGGCCTGGTCTCGATCTCACCGGCTCTTTTCTCTATGTCTTTGGCGGCCTGTTCTTTATCTAACGATCCCAGTCCCGTTCCCATGGCTGACACATGGGGATAAATCTTTCCTTTGTATTGTTTAAAAGCGATTATTTGCCAGACAAAAATCACCAATAAAAAAAGCGTTCCCAAAAAAAATAAAAACGCTTTTCCTTTTATCTTTTTTTTCAGAGGAATTTTTATTTTTTTTAATATTTTGAACACTTTTATAACAAGATTTTGTTTAAAGGGTCTGTTAGTATCCCCTGACTTGAATTTTCCTTGATTGCGCCGAGTCAGATTTTGGCAATTTTATGGTTAAAATTCCATTTTTCATTGTAGCTTCGGATTTATTCGCCTGAACGTCAACCGGTAATATAATTGATCGGGAAAAAGCTCCCCAGTAGCATTCCTGATAATAGTAATCCTCATCTCTTACCTCTAAATCATTTTTTCGCTCTCCCTTGATAGTAACCATGTCATTGTTGATCTGCACGTCCAGATCCTCGGGCTTTACCCCGGCGATAGTTGATTTTATCACGATATCAGTTTCTGTTTGATAAACGTCTATGGTCAGCTGGCCTTCCTGATCAGCCACCCAGTCGTTGTCACTCCGCCCGGATTCATCAGTCTGTTGAATATTAATCGGCTGTTGCTGTCCGCCGGAAGGAGCCGCGTATTGCGCCGCCGCCTGTTGCGCCGCCGGCCCGGGGTCAGTTCCGCCTAGGTTTATATCTCCGCCCATGCCCCTTGGTTGAGCCTGGCCTGGCTCATTTGTATAATTTGTTCCATAATTTATTTCATGCTCTTCATTGGCGTCGGAATTTTTCCCTATCAGCCTTTGAATAAATGACCTTTTTGTTTTTGGCATAATAAATTTTTTATTTCTCCGGTTTAAGCTTTGATAACAAAAATTATAAACAAAAAAAAATAAAATATCAAGGTTTTAGTTCCTGCAGTTTTTTTTCTAGTGTTTTTAATTTTTGCCTTTCTTTCTCCACGATTTCTTTGGGCGCTCTTTTTATAAAAGATCTGTTTTCCAGTTTAGCCTCGCACGCCCTTAGAAGATTTTTCAAACGCTCAATTTCTTTCTGCAGGAGTTTTTTTTGGCCGTCCAGATCAAAGCCTCGCGGTAATTCCATCTCTACCACTCCTTTTGTAAAAGCGAAAGACAATAATCCGGTTTTTTTGTTTTTATCTATCGTCCAACCCTCTATACCGCTTAATTTTTGAATTATATGCCGCTGGCTCTCTATGAGTTTGTCTGTTTTTTTATCCTGGGTTTTAATATTTACTTTTATTCCCGCGCCAGTTGAAATATTATATAAATTTTTCACTTTTCTTATTTTCTTAACCAAATCAATTACCGCTTCATATTGTTTTTCCGCGGCCGGATCAATCCTTTGTCCTCTTAATCCGTCTCCTGGCCACTGTTCTGCCATAAGCATTGATTTTTTAACGTTCTTATCCTGGAATTCACTCCATATTTTTTCAGTCACGAAGGGAATAAACGGATGCCACATTTTTAAAAGACCCTTAAAAATCATTTTTAATATCTTTTCCTTTCCCGGCTCAATCTTTGAAACTTCAATATACCAGTCAGCCAAATCATTCCAGGTAAAATCCTTTAATTTTTCTCCGGCCAGGGAAAAATTAAAATTATCCAAATTCTCTGTAACTTCCCTGCTTAATTTCTTATAGCGGCCTAAAATATAATAATCAATCGGAGTTAAAACTTGAGATTTAACAGGGGAGTCTGAATCATTTTTAGCATTTTCTATGATAAATTTTGAAATATTCCAGAGCTTGGTTATAAATTTAGAAAACCCGCTGAATTTCTCCTCATAAATTCTTAGGTCATTACCCGGCGTGTTACCCAGTAAAAGTCCCAAGCGCGTGGCATCGGCCCCGTATTTTTCTATCATATCCACCGGATCAATTCCATTTCCTTTTGATTTGCTCATCTTTCTCCCCAGTTTATCTCTTATTAAACCATGCAGATAAATATTCCTAAAAGGCACTTCTTTCATCGCGTAAGTTGTCATAAGAATCATGCGCGCCACCCAAAAAAATAAAATATCATAACCGGTTTCAAGCACTGTGGTGGGGTGATATTTTTTTTGAAGGTTGTTTTTTACTAAAACATTATCCTGCCCCAGGCGCACTTCTTCCGGCTTTTGGTAAAGAGCCGAAAAAGTCCAGGTTCCCGAGGAAAACCAGGTATCCAGGGTATTAGAATCCCGAACCAGCCTTTTATTTCCGCATTTATCGCATTTTTTTGGCTTATCCACTTCGACCATTATGCGCCCGCAACCATTATTTTTCTTTTTGCAATACCAGGCCGGAATCCTGTGGCCAAACCATATTTGCCTGGAAATACACCAGTCGTACAGGTTATTCATCCAGCTGTTATAGGTTTTATTAAACCGCGCCGGTATTATATTTATTTCCCGGTCTCGCACCGCCTCTAAAGCTCTTTGTTTTAAGGAAACCAATTTTCCCTTCCTGCCTCTAAGCGTTTTTTTTGAAACGCTGATAAACCATTGTCTGGATGTTATAGGTTCAAGCGCTGTTCCACAGCGGTAGCAAATTGAAACACTGTGTTCATAATCTTCGATTTTTTCTAAAACCTTCTGGTTTCCAAGATCGACCAGGATTCTTTTTAGCCTTTCTCCGCCCTTTAGCCCCTGATACTTTCCGGCCTTTTGGTTAAAAGAGCCGTCTTTATTGAATATATTTCTGATTTCTAAGCCATGCTTTATTCCGATTCTATAATCGTTCATGTCATGCGCCGGAGTTATCTTTAAGGCTCCGGTTCCAAACCCGGAATCAACATAGGGCTCAGCGATTACCGGAATCCGCCTTTGCGTCAAAGGCAGTAAAACCTCTTTGCCAATAAGTTTCTGGTATCTTTTGTCTTTAGGATTTACCGCCACAGCCGTATCCCCAAGCATTGTCTGGGGACGGGTGGTTGCCACGGTTATTTTTCCTTTACCCGAAGCCAGAGGATAATTTAAATAATAAAGCCTGGCTTTTTCCTTCTTATATTCCACTTCATCGTCGGCCAGGGTCGAAGCGCATCCAGGGCACCAGTTTACAGTCCTTTCTCCCCTGTAAATCAGGCCGTTGTCAAACATCATTTTAAACACCATCCTGACCAGTTTAGTCCGGGTTTCGTCCATAGTATAAGCCTCCCGCGACCAGTCGCAGGAAGTCCCCATCCTTCTTATTTGTTTATGAATGGTTTCTTTTGACTTATCTATAAATTCTAAAACCAATTTCAAAAACTTTTCCCGGGGAAAATCATGCCGGGTTTTCCCGGTTCTTTTTAGGAGATCTTTTTCCACTTTTGTTTGAGTGGCGATAGCCGCGTGATCCGTGCCCGGCAAATACAATGTCTGTTTTCCCCGCATTCTGGCCCAGCGCGCCATAAGATCTTCAATGGCAAGCATTGAGCCGTGTCCGGCGTGCAAATTTCCCGTAACATTGGGCGGCGGCATAACTATTGAAAAAACAGCGCGACAATTTTTCTGGTTATCCGGATTAAAATACCCGCCCTGTTCCCAGGCTTTATAAATTTCCTCTTCGTATTTTAGAAAATTAAAACGCTTTTCCACAATTTAGATTTAAGAGTTCTGCGTCTCCTCTAATTTTTTCCTGCTATAAATCCCGCTTTTTAGAGGTTTTCCCGAATACCAGATATTTTTTTTAAAAATAACCCCGGGATTCAAAACCGTATTACAACCCAGTTGCGACCCATCTCCCAAAATCGCGCCGATTTTTTTCAATCCAGTATTCTTACCGGCTATCTTTATTTCTTTCTCGTCAAAACGCAAATTTGCCAAAATCGACCCCGCGCCTAAATTTACGCCCGCCCCTATTATACTGTCTCCCAGATAATTTAAATGGCCGGCGTGCGCCTTACCCATTAAAATTGAGTTTTTTATCTCCGCTCCATGACCCACCATAGAGCCTGAAGCCACGTAAACATTGCCGCGAATATAGGCCCCGCTTCTTATTTCGCAGTTTTCTCCAATATAGGTCGGACCTTTTATCATCGCCCCGTGTTCAATTACCGTTCCCCTGCCAATATACACATCATGATCAATATAGACTTCCCCTATTTTTACTCCTTTTACCACCGCGTCTTTATTCCCTGACTTTTGAGCCACGAATTTCTTCATAAAATAAGGCAGATCCTTTAAAACTCCCCATAACTCCTCGTTATCTTCAAAAATCTCCCCTAAATCAGGCGGGATGTTGGAAAAATAATCCTCAATATTTTTTATTGCCATCTTTTTAACTAAGTATTTAAAATTTTTCTCAAAAGTTTTAACACCTTTTGCCCGTCGTGGCGAAGCAGACTGCGGCGCAGGGGATCAATCTTTGATTTTTCATGCCGGGTTAAATCTATTAAATCATCTTCCAATACTTTTCTGGTGCCTTTTTCCAGTTCCACCTTTATAAAGGGCATGGGCCGCTCATTCTCTTTCTTGTAATGATCCAGGATATCCCGGGGAATAGCCGCGTTGTTTAAAAGGATATAATCAATTTTTTTACCTAAATAACCTTCAATTAAACCGACGCAATTATTCACGGAAAAATCATGAGTTTCCCCGGTTTTTGTCATTAAATTACCGATATAGGCGACTTTCGCCTGTGTTTCTTCAATCGCTTTTTTTATACCTTTGGGCAAAATAGGAGCGATAGTGTTGGCTCCTAAATCCCCAGGACCCAGCACGATAAGAGAAGAGTCAAGAATTGTCTTTTTCGCCAGCGGATTAACCTTTATCTTTCCGGAAAAAAAATATTTCAGTGGATTTCCGATGCTTGTGTCGCGATTTTCATCCAGGGTATTTTCTCCCTTTATTATTTTGCCGTTTTCATATTTAACGTTAAGGCAGGTCTTGTCTAAGGTAGTGGTAAAAACCTCGCCTTTTGTTTTTAATATAACCTGAGCTTGCCTGGTCACTCTGTTTATGTCCCTGTATTTTAAAAACATTCCGGCCAAAAAAACATTACCCATAATATGCTCTTTTAAATCTCCTTTTTCAAAGCGATATTCAAAAGCCCGGGAAAAATCATTCGGCATCGTTGAAAGAGAAATAAGCGCTTTTCTAATATCTCCCATCGGAGGTATGTCAAGCTGTTCCCTTAGACGGCCATTTGCTCCGCCGTCATCCACCAGCGCCACCAGAAATCTAATCTTCCAATTCTCTATTTCTTTAGCCGCTTTACCAATTATTGAACTGCCGGTGCCGCCGATAAAAGTGATTTTTTTAATTCTATTCATTGAGTTTTAAAATAGTATTTGACAGAAAACTTTTTACTCCACAGTCACGCTTTTCGCCAGATTCCTGGGTCGATCCACGTCTCTTTTTAATTCAACCGCCAGATAATAGGCGAATAATTGCAAGGGGATTGTGTTTATTAACGGTTCAAGGATTTCCATGGTTTGCGGCACATAAATTACATCGTGAGACAGTTCTCTGGCTTTATCATCTCCTTTTGTGGCTAAAACTATGAGCGGGGATTTTCTGGCCCGAACTTCTTCCAGATTGCTTATCATTTTTTCATATAAGCTGTTTCTGGTGGCGATTCCCAACACTGGAAAATCTTTTTCTAAAAGCGCGTTCACCCCGTGTTTCATTTCTCCGGCCGGATAAGCCTCGGAGTGAATATAGGATATTTCCTTTAACTTATGCGACCCTTCCAGGGCTACGGGAAAATTTAAACCTCTTCCCAGAAAAAGCATGTTCTTATACTTTTTATACTTTTTCGCCAGCCTTTTTAAATTTTCCGCCTGCCCCAATACTTCATTCATCTTTTTGGGAATTTCTTTTAACTCTTGAACGATTTTCTGTCCGGTTTCAAAAGACATTTTATGCAGCCGGCCAAAATACAAAGCGTAAAGCGTGAGAATAGCCAGCATATTGGTAAAAGCTTTAGTGGAAGCAACCGCTAATTCCGGCCCGGCGTGAATATAGGTTCCGCCATCTGATTCTCTGGCGATCGTGGAGCCAATCACATTTATAATGCCGCGCACGTGTCCGCCTTTTCTCTTAGCTTCGCGCAAAGAAGCTAGCGTGTCCAATGTTTCCCCGGATTGAGAAATAGCGAAAATAAGCGTTTTCTTGTCAACTATAGGATTACGATAGCGGTATTCTGAACCCACCTCACAATCAGTGGGCAACTGCGCCATTTTTTCAAAAAGATATTTACCCACCATTCCGGCGTAGGACGCCGTTCCGCAAGCCAGCATCACTACGCGCTCGATTTTTCTCGCCTGTTCGTCCGACATGTTGAAGCCGCCCATATGAGCCGAACCTTCCTTTTCTCTTATCCGACCCCGAATCGCGTCCATATATACCTCTGGCTGGTCATAAATTTCTTTCAGCATAAAATTAGCGTAACCTCCTTTTTGCGCTTCTTCAGTGTTCCATTCTATGTGCTGAATTTCCTTGCTGATCTCTCCTTCGCCAATTCTAAATAATTCACAGTTCTCGCCGGTTACCACCGCCATTTCGCCGTCGTCCAGATAAATTATTTTTCTAGTGTAGGGCAGTATGGGTGAAGCGTCTGAAGCGATGAAATGTTCATCTTTGCCTACGCCAATAGCCAGGGGACTGCCGCAACGCGCGGCGATAATTTTTGCCGGCTCGTCAAGTGAAATTACCACCAGCCCGTAAGTTCCCTCTACCAGCTTCAAGGCGCTCTCCACGGCTTTTTGTAAATTTTTTTCCTTTTTTGAAAATTTATCAATAAGATGCGCCAAAATCTCTGTGTCGGTCTGTGAATTAAGTTTATATCCTTTCAGATGTTTTTCTTTTAATTCCCTGTAATTCTCTATAATCCCATTGTGGGCAATGGCTATTCGGCCTGATTTTCCCAAATG
>JAHKAQ010000040.1 GCA_018825765.1 Patescibacteria group bacterium | reverse complement strand
CTCCGTAAATCATTATTTTTACAACCTCCTCTCCACTCACCGCCATTTCTTTAGCGTCAGTTTCTATGTCAAGACTGGTTTTTTTTAAACTTAACTGTTCAGCTCTTTGATTGAGCTTGTCTAATAATCTTTGTTTATTCTCATCTTCAATTAGACTTATTGACGCAATCTTTATCTTTGCCGCCTCAATCGCGCTTAATCGTTGTTCTATCTTTTCTAAAACCTCTCCTTTTTCCGCTTCAGGTTGAAAATTTTCCGCCGCTTCTTCAACCGCCTCGTCCTTCGCGTCCGCGCCTTGTTTTTTTCGCTGTTCTAATCCATTAAAATCAATATTTTCTTTTTCCCAAAAAGAATCAGCCGCTTTTTCCGTCTCCGGGATATTTCTTGCCAGCTCGTTCAAATTCTTAACCGCGTCTTCAATCGTCTCTCTTTTAACCGGCATTTCCTCATTCTTATTATTTCCCCCATTCCCTGTTAAGACCGATTCATCGGCAATTCCGGCTAAAACCCTGGCCACTCTCCCCTGAGAAGAGGACCTGTCCGAATCAACCGGACTGCGGCTGCAACCGCTAACAATAAGCGCGAAAAATATAAAAAAGAAAAACCTTTTCATTTATTTCCTTGAGAGAAAACAATTATCAGCTCTTTCTAATTCTTATTAAACTTCCTTAATTCTTCCTTGAATTCCTTCTGGTAAATCTTCAAAAGCGAAAGAAAAAGCACGATCACCACCGGCCCGATAATAAAGCCGGCTATTCCAAATAAAGCCAATCCCCCTAAAGTCGAGAGAAAAACTAAAAGAGGGTGCAGGCTGGATTCATTGCCTACCAGTCTGGGCCGCAAAAAATTATCAATAATGCTTACCACGAAAATTCCAAACAAAATAATCACTAACCCCTGCCAGACATTACCCAGAACAAGCATAATCACCCCGGCCGGCGCCCAGACAAAACTTGTCCCCACTACCGGCAAAAAGGCAAAGATAGTCGCCACCAGCCCCAAAAAAGCCGCGGACGGCACCCCGGTAAGCCACAGCACCAATCCAGTTAAAAACCCCTGGATTATGGCGATTACCAGCGAACCCTTTAGCGTTGCCTTGGAAATAGCCATAAAATCATGCAATAGCACTTGCTCCTGCTTATCTTTTAACGGCGAAAGCTCCATCAATCTTTTAATAAACCGGTCTCCATCCTTTAAAAAATAATAAAGCGCGAAAAACATCACGAAAATCATGAAAATAAAATGAGCCGCCCCTTTATAAGTACTTTTCAGGGCGCCCACTAATAAATTTCCCGCGCTTTTCACGCTGCCCAAAAACTCTTTTGATTTTATTATAGTTTCAAGATCCAGATTTAAATCCCTTAAGAATCTGTTTTGGGGAAAATCATTCAACTTCTCCTCTAAATTACTCGCCCCGATAAGTTGAATAAACTGCGCCGCCTCGTTAATTATCATGTTTACTATTATCACCAGCGGCACCACCAAAAGGATAAAAACCATAACACAAACCCCGGCCGCGGCCCAGGCTCTCCGGCCTCCCAGCTTCTTCACCAGCCAGGAATAATATTTCCCGAAAAAACGGGAAAAAATAAAAGCCAGCAATAAAACCACCAAATAAGGTCTCATGATCTCAAAAGCGCTTAAACCCACCAGTGCCAAAAAAGCTACCAAAAAAATCGTGTCCCAATTTTTCTTCATAAACTCCCTTTTAATAATTTACCCTATTATATTGATAATTCAGGAAAAAATAAAGAGACCTCGCGACAAAACCGCCTTTACAAGACTGGCAAGTATTCTTCTACTTCAAACCGGCTTACGTGCGTTCTGTATTTATCCCATTCAATTCTCTTGTTCTCTACGAATTTAGAAAAAATATGCTCGCCCAAAACCTCCTTTGCCAGCCTGCTCTTGGCTGTCAGCCCAACCGCCTCTTTCAGACTTCCGGGCAAGGATATTATCCCGGCCTGTTCCCTGGCCTTCTCGTTCATCTCGTAAATATTCTCTTCCACTGGCGCGATAAGCTTTAATTTTTCCTCTATGCCTTTCAAGCCCGCTTGTAACATCACGGAAAAACAAAGATAAGGATTAGCCGCCGGATCCGGACTGCGAAGCTCTACCCTTGAAGCTTTTTCCTTACCCGGCTTATAATTCGGCACCCTGACCAGAGCGCTCCTGTTCTTCTGCCCCCAGGCCACGTAAACCGGCGCTTCATAACCCGGCACCAGCCGCTTGTATGAATTCACCCATTGATTTAGAACCGAAGTAATCTCCGGCATATATTTCAAAAGCCCGGCCACGTATTGCTTGGCTTTGTCTGATAAATTTCTCTTATCGTTCTTTTTATAAAAAGCGTTCTTATTTCCCGAAAAAAGCGACTGATGACAGTGCATGCCGCTACCGTTAATGCCAGCCACCGGCTTTGGCATAAAAGTAGCGTAAAGCTCGTTTTGGCGCGCTATTTCTTTTACCACGAAACGATAAGTCATTACCTTATCCGCCATTGCCAAACCGTTGTCATAGCGCAGATCAATTTCGTGCTGGCTGGGCGCTACTTCATGATGGCTGTATTCCACGTAAATCCCCATGGACTGCAAAGCCTCGATTGTTTTCTCGCGCACCGCTTCCCCCAGATCGGCCGGCGCCCCGTCAAAATAACCGGCCCTGTCTATGATTTCAGGCTTTTTACTGCTTTTGAAATAAAAGTATTCCAGTTCCGGGCCAACGTAAAAAATAAAGCCGGCTGACTTAGCTTTATCAACGGCGCGCCTTAAAACATAGCGCGGATCACCTTCATAGGGCTCTTCATTAGGTTTTAAAATATCACAAATAAAACGCGCGCTCTTTCTTCCGTTCTCGCTCCAGGGAATTAAAGCGAAAGTGTCCAAATCCGGCTTAGCCAGTAAATCACTTTCCTCAATTCTAGCGAAACCTTCAATTGAAGAACCGTCGAAACCCATGCCCTCTTTTATCGCCACGTCAAGCTCTCCCGGGGTAATGGAAAAACTCTTCAAATTTCCCAAAACATCGCTAAACCAGCACTGAATATATCTTACGTCCTGTTTTTTTATTATCCTTTTTATTTCTTGTGTGGTCGGCATACAAATTTAATTATCTGATTATTTTCGCGGCGAGTACCAAGAAATTACTTAAAAATAAAATAAAAATCCCCCTAAAAACAAGGAAGACTTCTTTGTCAAAAATTCGTACGCCTTTGTACTTTTTCTATTCTATCAACTCTTAAGCTTTTTTGTCAAAAATTCGACCCATAATTTCCTGACTCAGAATTATAGCCTCCGCTACTTCCTTTACGGATTTTCGTTTATCCATACTTTTCTTGTTTATTAGCTTATGAGCCTCAGTCTCGGTTAAGCCACCCTTATTCATTAAGATGCTTTTTGCTCTGTCCAATAACTTTCTTGTTTCCAGCGCTTCTTTCAAAAAATTAGTTTCAAAAATCAATCGGGCGTTCTCGATGGTCCCGCCCACCAATTGGGCAATCATTTCCACGAAAGCCAGCTTTTCTTTATTTAAACGGATCTTTTTCGCGTACTGCACGTTTATCACCCCTACTACTTTGTCTTTAAAAACAACCGGCATGGATATAAAAGCTTCAAATCTATCTTCAGGCAAACTATTAAAAAGCTTAAACCGCTTATCCTCGTAAGCCCGCTCGCTTATAGCTACCGGCTTTGCCTTTTCAGCTACCCAGCCCGTAATTCCCTCGCCCACTCGCATTTTAACCCGTCCCAGCGCCGCCTTATGCGGATTCTTAGAAGCCTCCAGTATTACCTGATCCTTTTCTACTAAATAAATAAAACAGGAATCAGACCGGGTATATTCACTCACAATGTCTACTACCGCTTCCAGCACCTGCTTTAAGCTCAAATTATAAGTGGTTAATTGAACAATTTGCTTCAAAATCTCTATTTCCTGTTTTTTTTCCTTCAGGCGTCTTTGATGATAATTTAATTTTTTTGCCATTTTTTTATTGATAAGACTGTAATAACAAAATCAATACAAAAAGTAAACAAAGACAGTCCTCTCCGCTTCTTATTTTTTTCTAAAAAATATCTTTAATAGCGACCTTGATAATATTCAAATTTAATTCTAATACACCTGTTTTATCTCAATCCCTGTGTAATAATAATTCAAAATCTTGCTATAGCTCCAGCCGTGATCACTGGCTAAATTCAGCGCGCCGGTAGCGGACAAGCCCACCATGTGATTACCAGAAATAGAAGCGGCGCCGGCTACTTTTCCATAAGGATCATCCACTGATTTACAATAAGGATAATTGCTTGATCCCCAGCGCTCTTTCCAGGAGCGGGTCCGGCCGTCGGTGGAAGATGAATAGGGAGTAATAGCCACATCGCCATCGTAATAAACCATTTTTCCTCTGGTGTCCCCGGCTGCGCTTTTTATTCTTGAATGCCCTCTTTCCCAGTCATAGCCGTAATAAATCTGATTTCCAGCCGTAGCATCTACCTTGAAGCCCTCTTCGGCGTATTTTGTGCTGTATTTCATCTTCCAATATCCGTAAGTTCTAAAAACAATGGTCATAACCCGGTTATAATCCATATCTCCAGTGCCGGATATCTCTCCCATGCCCCAGGTATAATGTTCCAGCGGCAGAATATTTATAGCCCACACCTTGTCCGAATCGCTGGAATATCTTACTCTCATCTTCCCCCGATAATCGTCAAAAGATTTAGGTTCTACATTAAAAACCATAGCCGCGTTATTCCCGTCCGCCGCCGTAAAATCAACGTATTCAGATACCGTTCTGTCAAAACCGCTGCCGTAAACCCGAAGACTGCCGCCTCCGGCATAAACCACCCTGGCCTTAGTGCCGCCGCTTACCGTGGCTATTAAACTGCCGCTTCTATCTTTTATTGAATAACTCTTGTTAGCTTCGATACGGATAGAATGGCTCTTTGAATAAGCCTTATCAAAACCCAAAATACCCACTGAAATTTCAGGGCCCAAACTGCCCGACGAGGACAAAGACCCGGAATCGTCCGATTTCAAAGAGGCTTTATACCGGTTATATGCATTTTTATATTTACTTTTTCCATATTTCTTATATTTCCAGCGCTTGTTGTAATATTTTTTATATTTGCTGTATTTAGCGTATTTTTTGTATTTATTTTTATAATTCTTATAACGCTTATAATACGGGTAAAGATGAGCATAAGCTTTTTTATTGCTTTTATATAACTTGTATTTTGCCCTGTGTTCAAATCGCTCGGCTTTAGATTTGAAGCCGTACTTTTCTTTATACTTTTTATACTTCTTGTATCTTTTGTATTTCAAATAATTCTTGTATTTTTCATACAAACTTTTATCTTCCTCATCCGAACCGGAAGAAGCTTGAGCTGTTTTTATTATTTTTTTCTCCAGAAAATAAACTGGATGGTGAGAAGAATCTAAAAAAGATACCAAAGAAACAAAACCGGCGCTAGTCAAAATAACTAGCCAGACAGATAATATTTTTTGAAACATTACTCATTTTTTTTGCTTTTTATTTTATCGAAAAATTGTTACGTCCCTACCCTAACATCTCAGAAAATTATGTCCAGAAATTAAAAGCTTAAAAAATCAATAACCCTCCAGATAAATAATTTTTTAACCTTCACTAATCTTCCGTCCTGCAGGCTATATTTTAACTTCGACGGTATCTTTACTTTTAACACTCCCAAAAAGCTCTCTTGTTTTCTGATGCTTACGGTATAAACCAAGCCTCCCTCCTCTTCTTCTAATTCTATTTTTTCTATCTCCTGCTCTTCCGATTCAGATTTTACTTTCTCTATAATAGACTCTGGCAAAACTTTCATCTCTGTTTTTCCCTCTGGACCTAAAATAAAAAGCTTGCCTGAATCTGTATCCATAACTACTGAAAACTGTGAAATTACTGGCAATTCCCCCTGCCTTATAATAAAAGAATCTCCCCGAGCCTCTACTTTAATTTCAGCCTTATTGCCCGCGTAATCTGTCACGACAATGCTCGCGCTTCCTCTTCCTGGATCATGAGAATCTTCATAATTAGTCCTTGAATCGCCCTGAACTTCCAGGGTTCTTGTTTCGCTATCCATCTCTATTTTCCCCACGACTGACGCAGGCTGTTCCTTAACTTTTTTCTCTTTTTTATCTTCTTCATCATTATCATTATCATTATCAGTTTCATCTTCCTCTTCTTCTTCCTCTTCTTGATCTTGACTCTCTTCCTCCTCTTCTTGACTTCCCCCGCCTCCAGATCTTCTGCAATCACTTAAATCAAAAGAACAATCCGCCTTACAAACAAGGGTGCCGCTATCATAGCTAAGGCTCCCGCAAGTCTTGTCATCTAAATCAGAATTATCGCAATCCTCTCCGTATTCAGCTATTCCATTGCCGCACACGCTTATCCTGACTGTCGCGCTGACTGAAGCTGATCGCGCTTCCCTGAATAAAAAAAGAGAGAATAAAAAAAAATTTATTGAAGAGAATAAAAAAAAATTTCTATAATTCTTTTTTAAGTAATCATTTAATTTCCGGATTTTCATTTTTCCTACGTATTCCAATTTGAAAAGAGAAAAATTTCCTAAAGATAAAAATAAGCAATAAAATCGCGATCGCGATAGAGGCAACGCTCGGCCAGGGAGCGTAAACTTTCCAAAATGATACTGCCTTATAATAAATACCCTGCCAGATATTTGCCGGGCTGACGCTAAAATATAATTTAGCCGCCGACGCTATGCCCACCATAGCGCCGCCCGTATTCCGGGATTTCTTTACAGGATGCGCTTCCAGATAAGCGAAATAATTCCCCGGCTCTATTTTTACCGGGAGGTTCAATTTTATTTCTACAATCTTTGATTCGCCCGGCTCTAAATTAAAAGAAGAAGGACTAAAAACAAACCACTCCCGAGATGGAGAAAGTTGGGGCTGATCCTGATGATATTCAATTGACAGCCCGTATTCTGAAGCTTCATCCCCGGTATTCAAAACTGTTATTGGAGGAAGAGTGTAGATTCCTCCCGGCTTTAAATTTTCATTAACTTCTATTTTACCGGTTCCAATGCCAACTCCTATTCTTGCAAGAGTATTTATAGGAAATAATATCCCGAAACATAAAAATATAATCGCCGCCTTTTTAAGCATTTCATTTTAGATAAGTAATGTTTCAGGGCCAGTCTAGCCGGCAACCGCCTGCACCGTGACGTCAACGCTCTGCTGAGTGTAAACCGTGCTAGGATTGGGCGTCTGAATTTCCAGATCAAATGCCTGGTTGCCGCTGGTAGCTACCCCGGTTGCCAGCGTCTGGTAGCTTGTGGTAAGCGCGTTCCAGGTAGGAGTTCCGTCGCAGTCCGAAGTGCAGAATCTGTGGCGGTAAGCGTCCGAACCGTTAGTGCCTGCCAGTGTCCAATTGCCGCTGTTTTGTCCTTTTAT
>JAHKAQ010000039.1 GCA_018825765.1 Patescibacteria group bacterium | reverse complement strand
TTTTATTTTTTATGTTCTTGATTTTTATCTTTAAAATTACGTATAATTTTAATTGTCTTGGATATTTTAAGGGCGTGTAGCTCAGTTGGTTAGAGCGCGTCACTGATAATGACGAGGTCTCAGGTTCAAGTCCTGAGTCGCCCACCAAACCGTAATTCAATAAAAAACAAAAAAAATGTCCAGAATCAATATTGTAACAGGCATAGATGTGGGAACCTCTAAAACTCGCACTATTATTGCTCAAAAACCTCAAAATCAGGATGAAAAGCCGCAGATAATCGGCGTAGGCCAGGCCAATACTTTCGGCATGAGAAAAGGATTGGTTGTGGACATTGAAGAAACCGCTAATTCTATTAATGAGTCGATAGAACAGGCGGAAAGAATGGCCGGTGTTCCGGTAGAGAAAGCTTTTATAAGTATTGGTTCGAGTGATATTACCTGTCAAGCCAGTAAGGGAGCCATAGCCATCGGTCGCGCCGACGGCGAAGTTACCCAGGATGATATAAACCGGGCTATAAACGCGGCCCAAGCTATTTCCTTGCCCAACAATAAAGAAATATTGCACGTTATTCCCAGAAAATATTCGCTTGACAGTCAGGATGAGATAAAAGACCCTATCGGCATGAACGGGGTTAGGCTTGAAGTTGACTGCCTGATCGTTGAAGGACTGTCTCCTTATATAAAGAACATGAGCAAATGTCTTTATCAGGCCGGGGTAAATATTGAGGAGTTCGTCCTGTCTCCGCTGGCCGCTCAAATGGCTACCCTGACCAAACGGCAGAAAGAACTGGGCGTAGCCCTAATCAACATCGGCGGCGGCACTACCAGTCTGGCCGTTTACGAAGAAGGGGAGCTTTTGCAGGTTGCCGTCATACCCATAGGCGGCGCCAATGTTACCAATGACATCGCCATAGGACTGCGAACCTCGATTGAAGTAGCTGAAGATATAAAGTTAAAATACGGCTCCTGCCTGCCCGCTGAAATAAACAAGAAAGACGAGATAAATTTAAACAAATTTGACAAAAACGAAGAAAATGTCGTCTCAAGAAAACACGTGGCTGAAATCATTGAAGCCCGCGTTGAAGAAATTTTTGAACTCGCCAACAGGGAATTAAAAGCCATTGATCGGGACGGAATGCTCCCGGCCGGCGCGGTGATCGTGGGCGGATCATCCAAAATCATGGGTTGCGTCGATCTGGCTAAAGAAATCCTAAAACTTCCCACTCAAAATGGATTTCCCAAAGAATTGGGAGGCATCGCTGATAAAGTCGATGAACCCGGCTTTATAACCGCCATCGGCCTAATTTTTTGGGGCCTTGAAAATCAGGCCGAATCCGGCTTTAGTTCTATTTCCCTCCCGCCGGTTGGACAGTCAGTCGCTAAATCCGTAAACAAGATAAAAGACTGGCTTAAGGGGTTTTTACCCTGATTTAAAACTTTTTTATAAAAAAATTGACAGCCCCCAGGCGGTTTGATAGGATTTTCAGTTAATAGATTCAGTGTGCTTGGAGTTTTTCAGAAAATATAATTAAGTGTTAAAAATTATCCAGTACACCCGTGGATTAGCCTCTAACCTTTAATCTTAAATTTTTAAATGGCAGCAGAAGTAAAACCCGGAATAGAAACATCTGCGAGGATTCTAGTAGTCGGCGTCGGCGGCGGCGGCGGTCATGCCATTGATCGAATGGTGGAAAAGAAAATGAGAGGCGTGGAATTCGTGGCCATAAACACTGACGCTCAAGATCTTCATCACAATAAAGCTCCGGAAAAAATTCATATTGGAAAGAACCTGACCAAGGGATTAGGCGCCGGCATGAACCCGGAAATTGGCCGTCAGGCGGCTGAAGAAAATCGCGACGAAATTCAGGAAATCCTGAAAGACGCGGACATGATTTTTGTTACCTGCGGCATGGGCGGCGGCACCGGCACCGGCGCTTCCCCGATTGTGGCCGAAGTGGCCAAGGAATCCGGCGCTTTGACCGTGGCCGTGGTTACCAGGCCTTTCACTTTCGAAGGCTCGCAAAGAGCGGCTATCGCCGAAGAAGGCCTGGAGAACCTCAGAGATCGCGTTGATACCCTGGTTACCATCCCTAACGACAGATTGCTTCAGGTGATTGATAAAAAAACAAGCCTTTTAAACGCTTTTAGGGTAGTTGATGACGTCCTGCGCCAGGGAGTTCAGGGGATTTCTGATCTGATCACCATTCCAGGGATCGTTAATGTTGATTTCGCCGATGTCCGCGCCATCATGCAGGACGCCGGTTCAGCGCTGATGGGTATCGGCAAAGCGGCCGGAGAAAATAGAGCCGTGGAAGCCGCTCGACAAGCCATCAATTCCCCCTTGCTTGAAATGTCCATTGACGGAGCCAAAGGCGTCCTGTTTAATGTTAGCGGCGGAAACGACGTGGGAATGCTGGAAGTGCACGAAGCGGCCAATGTAATCACTGAAAATATTGATCCTAACGCCAAAGTAATCTTTGGCGCTGTTACCACTAAAGAAAAAGAAGCTGAAACCAAAAAAGGGGAGATAAAAGTAACCGTGGTAGCTACCGGCTTTGAAACAGAAAATCAGGATATGGTTCAAGCAGGCTCGCAGGAAAAGGAATCCCCTGATGCCTCGAAACCCGCGCAAAAGCCCGTTACGCCCTCGGTTATTGGCAGGGACTCTGACGCGCTTGAAGTCGAAATAAGCGGCACCAGCGCGCCAAAACCGAAAGAAGAGCCGATCGCCAGCCAGCCAGCCAGCCAACAGCCGGCTCTAAAACCTAAAAAACGCATTCATTTTGAAGAAGAAACCGAAACCACCGAAGAAGATGATGAATTAGAAATTCCGGCTTTCATCAGAAAAAAGATGCAGTAGAAATACTATTTAGCGCGAAATCCCTCATGATTATAAAACAAAAAGCTAAATTTCAGCCAAAAGTAAACAAGCGGAAACTGCTGGTTGCTCTGTTTCTTTTTTTGATCCTTGCCATTTTTTTTGTAATAAGAAAAAAAGAACAACCAGATCTTTCCCAGGACCTCTCCACCCGCCAGGAAGAAAATAAGAATAGCGATTTGGCTGACGCGAATAACTTCAGCCGGCAAATAACCGAAATGCAAAAACAAATAAAAAATCTGGAAAAAAGAATAAATGAGCTGGAAGCCATTCAGTCGCTGGAGCTGGAAGAAAGCGATGAGGACCCGGAGGATTTTGAGGAAGA
>JAHKAQ010000038.1 GCA_018825765.1 Patescibacteria group bacterium | reverse complement strand
AATAGGCAGGGGATTAAGCGCGAGCTTGCCCAGCCTTTGAATCTTTTTTAAAAATCGCTTATTTTTTTCCTTCCAGGCTCGCTTACCCAAAAAACCAAGTCCCAGATACATTAAGAACCCGAAAAGCAGGATAAACATCAAAAGAAAAACCGATAAATGATGAATGTAAAAAATTCCCGCAAACAAAAACAAAGCCAGGGCCAAAAATTCGCTCCTTCTCTGTTTAATGGCCAGGTAAACCGAAAGAAGCACCAGCGGGATAAACAGGTTTCCCATAGTATTTCCTATCACGCCGCCGGAAATAAATTTTCCAAAGGGGTCAGCCGCCACATACAAAACACCAATCATAAGAAAAGCCATCCAGCCGATCCATTGATCGCGAAATACCCTCAAGGCCAGGGCAACAACCGCTAAAAAACCAGCCGCGCCCACAAGAAGAAGAATAATCACCGGAAAGGCCGAAAGAATAGAGATTCCAGTGACTTTTGAAACCACGGCGAAAATAATATGTTCTCCCACTATAACGTCGCTGGTGTCGTATTCGACAATCCTCTCCTGGTCTGCTATTTGCCGGGCCCAATACATGTGATGCCCCAGATCCGTGTTATTCGGCACAATGTCAACCGCCAAAAACCAGGTCAGGATAAAAAAGGAAACCCCAATTATTAAAATAGAAAAAATCAGCTGTTTTTTGTTCGGTTTAAGGTAAGAGGGAAAATCAGGCGCCGGTTCTTTATTTTTTTTCAAAGGCCCGGCCACCGGCATAAAAGTAGTTTTTAGCGAAGGAAAAGTTGACGCGACCAGCGGTATGGTAATAACAAAAAACATCGCGTTCATAAGATGTGAAGCGCTAAGAGAAATACCCAGCCAGTCCATAAAAAGAACGCAAAAATTAACCGCCGTGACGCTTATGGCCACGCAAAAAGCCATGTATTCAACCGCGGTCAGTTTGAATTTAGGCCGAATAAAAAGATATAAGATTGAAAATCCCGGCAGAACGCCGAAAAAAATAATAGCTGAAAAAATTTTTAGGTAATCAAATATCATTGTTATTTTTCCCTGATTACTTTTTTAAAAATTTCTAAATATCGTCTGGCGATTTTTCCCCAGTTAAAGTTGGCCAAAACAAAAGCCCGCACCTTTGCTCCTGACTCTCGCCTCAGCTTTGAATCCCCGGCCAGTTTATTTAACGCGCCCGCAAAACCCCGGTAATCTCCCGTTTCCACTAAAGTGCCGTTGGAACCGTGAATCACCGCGTCTTTTATCCCCTCAATCCTTGAAGCTACCACCGGCAATCCGCACGCGCCGGCCTCAAGCAGAGTAACGCCAAAACCTTCCATATCTCCTTTTACTTTTATATTGGGCTGAACAAAAATATCCGCTCCATTGTAAACAATCTTTTTCTCCTGCTCCGTCACTCCGCCCACCAGGGCTGCTCTGGCTTCCAGTCTTTTTTGTTTTATTATTTCTTTTATTTTCTCCTCCTCAGTTCCCGAACCAGCTATGACGTAGAAAATTCGCCCATCCAGTCCAGGCAAAACTTTTTCCACAAACCAGGCCACGCCTTTTCTTTTGCAAAGCCGGCCCAGAGTCAAAACATACACTGTTTTTTCCGAATCAAGCGGCCATTTATCCGCGGCTCTGTTAGAATTCTCTTTTTGTTTTGTTTTTAAAAACCCAACCAAATCTTTTCGACCCAAATCCAGGTCATAAACTTCTCCAGGATCAATTCCGTTTGGCACCACGGTTATTTTAGCTTTTTTTATTTTTAATTTTTGGGCAGCTTTTTTTGTTTCCCGGCTCACGGCGATTATTCTATCCATAGCCGGAAGCGCCATCAAGTTTACCGTCTTATAAAGCTGATTAGTTCTGGCGTAGGTTATATCCAGTCCGTGAATCGTGGCTACCACCCGGGTTTTAGGAAAAAACATTTTCACAATGTCGCCAATCGGCGCCAAAACCGTGTCTGAAAGATGAATAATGTCGTATTTTTTGGCTCCAACAATAGCTTTAAAAAGCGCCAGCGGAATAAAAAAAGGCAGAAAAGACTTGCCCCGACGGTTCACAATCGCGGTCACCTGCGTCTCCTTTAATTTAGCGAGATTGCTGATAAGATGATAAGAAACCCGCTCCATGCCGCCAATAACCGGCGGATAAGTCCTTGAAATGCAAAGAATTTTTAACTTTTTTTTATGCTTCAGGCTCATTTTTACGAATTTGACCAAAAAAATCCAAATCGCAACGGAAATGCTATTTAGCGGAAACCCTATAGTGGCGCCTTCTCTGCTCATACATTTCGTCCTCGGCTATCTTGCGGCTGGTTTTTATCATGTCAGCCAAAAAAGCAAAGATCAAAAGCTGCGCTCCCATTAAAAGAAGCACGCTCGCTATTCCCAGCCAGTTGCGGTAAGGAGTAATTTTAAAAGTTTGCAGATAAAAGAAGGCGAAAACAGCAAAAATTATTATCGAACCCGTGATCATGGAAAGCGCTGGAAAACCAAAAAATTTCAGCGGTTGAGTATCGCGCAGAGCCTTAAAAATTATCATTAGCGATTGAAAAATAAAATTCCACAAACTTTTTGTCAGCTTAGCTTTTCTATTTTTTAAATAGGTAACTCTTACCCCCACCCAGGTCAATTTCAAATTTTTCCCTAAAGCGTCAATTATAGTTTCCTGCGTGTAAGTAAATTGATGAGTCAAGTTAAGCCTCAGCATTGCCTCCCGGTTGTAAGCTCGAAAACCGCAGGTAATGTCATCAGTTTTGGCGCCTAAGAAAATTCCCACTACTTTTGCCGCCAATTTATTCAAAGCCCTTCTTATAAAAGGCATATTTTTAGCCCGGACGCCGGAAAAACGCGAGCCAATGCAGATGTCAGCTTGTTTTTTTAAAATCGGCTCCACCAGCTTAGGAATATCAGAAGGATCAAACTGTCCGTCCGCGTCAATGTTCACCATAACATCAAAACCTTTTTCCAAAGCTTTTAGCACGGCTTTTCTAAAAGCGATACCCAGTCCGCGGTTTATCCTGGCTGAATAAACATAATCCGCCCCGGCTTTTTTAGCCGTTTCCCTTGTTTT
>JAHKAQ010000037.1 GCA_018825765.1 Patescibacteria group bacterium | reverse complement strand
TGCAGGGTGCGGGGGATGGGGGTGGCGGTCATGGAAACAAGATGAGGGGTGGTGGTTTTTGGCCCGTCTTTCACGCTTTGGGTTTGTTTTAGAAGATAAGCGCGCTGTTTAACGCCGAAGCGGTGCTGTTCGTCGATTATGACCAGGCCCAGATTTTTGAAAGAGACGGCTTTTTGGATAATGGCGTGAGTGCCGATTACAAGCTTTATTTTCGATTGTTGGATTTTTTTTAACAGGGTTTGTTTTTTTATTTTCCGGCTGGTTTTTTGGGAAATAAAAGCTAAGGCGTTGGTAAGGAGGGCGCAGGGTAAGTTGAATTTTTGGGCCAGGGGAGCGATTTTTTGGTAATGCTGTTTGGCTAAAATTTCAGTGGGCGCCATAATGGCTGATTGATAGAGGCTTTGAGCCGCGTTAAGGCAGGCCAGGGTGGCGACGATTGTTTTTCCCGAGCCGACGTCTCCCTGAAGCAGGCGGTTGGCTGGAATATTCCGGCTGGAGTCTTTGATTATTTCCCAGAGGGCGATTTTCTGGTCGTCGGTGAGTTTAAAAGGGAGTTTTTTTAGGGCTTGTTTGATAAAGGGAATGTTTTTTCTGATTTTTAGGGCTTTGTTTTTTCGCCATTTGGCTTTTTTCAGCTGGTAATTGAGCTGAAAGATGAAAAGTTCGTCGAAACCGAGCCGTTTTTTGGCCTGTTGGACGCTTGATTTTTCACCGGAGAAGTGGATCTGGGAGATGGCTTTGGCAAGCGGGATGAGGTTCTGGTTTTTAATGATTTGGCGCGGCAGGTATTCCGGGAGTTTTTTGGCCGCGGGCAGGGCCTGGCGGATAAAGTAGCGGAGTTTTTTGGGGGTGATGCCCTGGGTAACGTGATAAACCGGGATAAGGCCGCCGGTTTGGGTGATTTTTCGCGCGGCGTCCTCGAAAGACGGGGACTGGAGGATAAGGGAGTTTTTGGAGATTTTGGCTGTGCCGCTAAAGCGAAATTCTTTGTCCTGTTCCAGGGATTGTTTTATAAAAGACTGATTAAACCAGACGGCTTTAATGCTGGCGGTCTGGTCTGAAATTAAAGCTTCGGTGATGGTGAGGCGGCGGAAGGGGATGAATTTATTTTCGGCGGAAATTACCCGGCCTTTGATGGTTATTTTTTGGTCGGGCGTTACGCGCGAAATCGGGATGGTATTTGAGAAATCGTCCCAGCGAAAGGGGAAATAGAAAATAAGGTCGCGGATAGTCTCGATGCCAAGGGAAAAAAGAAGATTTTGCATTTTAGGTCCAACTCCCTGGAGAGCTGAAACCGAAGAAGAAAGAGAAAGCAAGGTTTTGGGTTAGTAATTAGGTTCGCGCGGCAAGTTATTGAGCCAGACCGCAGTCTTCGGGGCAACTTGTTTTTGATTCGCCGGCATCTGGTTCGCACAGGTCGTTGCCGCAAGCGGCCTGGTTTTGATTGATCGGTCTGTTGAGTTTTTCTTTCTGGAACGAGAAAATGACACAGAGGCCCAGGGCCGCTAAACCAGTTAAGCTTAAAACAGCAAGGATTATTTTATTTACTGGTTTATTTTTTAAGCGGCAGACAAGCCAGTAGATAATTGTTAGCGCGGCAAACACGGCGACTGTAACCAGACTGATTAAAAGCGGCCAGAAAATGGATTGTCGTTCTGGTTTATTGTCCTGGATCGGGCCATCTTGTTTGATGAGCTGATTGTTTTCTATTTCCGGGCCGTTAAATGTTTCTGCTTCTGGTTTGGGTTCTATGATATTGTCGCAGGGGAAAATTCTGGCGTTATTTAAATCGATAATTGTGTCGAAAAAGTAAACTGAACCGCTGGTTCCGGCGGCAATAAATTTTTTGTCGGCGGAAATATCAAGTTCGCCGACGTATTCTTTAAGAGTGATTTCTTCTTTGGCCGCGGATTCGCCTTTTTGAAAAAGGCGAACTTTTTTATCCGTGGAGCCTGTGGCGAAAAATGAGCCGTCGTCGGCTATGTCAAAAGCGCCAATAGTGGAATTTATGTTTAATTTTTCAATGGGCTGACTGGAATCTTTGTTAAATATTAAAATGTCGCCGCCAAAGGTGCCACAGCCGATGTATTGCCCGTCTGGAGTTATGGCCAGGGTGCGGACTGATTTTTTTTGAGGGGTGTCGTATTTCCAGACTATTTGTTTAGAATTTCGATTCATGAGAATAACGGCGCCAAAACCGGATTCGGCGCCAAAGGCGATTAGATTTCCATCGGCGGATAGCCGCGCTTCATCGACCGGTGATTCCCGGGATAGCGGGTCAGAGATTATGATTGGCTGACTGGAATCTTTTGAGAAAACATAGCCCCGTCTGTCCGGACAGCCGGTAGAGCCGGCGATGAAGGAACCGTCAGCGGAAAAACTGACATCATGCCAGTTGCCTGAAGAATGGTATTGCCATAATTTTTTACCCTGATTGTCAAGCAGGATTAAAACGTTACTCTCTGTATTTGATTCCTCTCCGGCCATGGCTATGGCCGCGAATTGGCCGTTTTTGGTAATGTCAACGGCGTAGGCGTTGCCGCCGTTATTGCCAATATTGTATTCCCAGATTGGCTGATTGGATTCTTTTTTAAACATGAGCGCGCGGCCGGAAAGAGCGGCGAATATTCTTGAACCGTCGGCGGAAATAGCGACGCCGCCTTTCACATCTCCGCCAACAGGGCCCTGGACAGCGCTTTTATAGATCCAGAGCGGTTTATCGCTGTTTGTTTGAAAGAGATAAACATGATTGGAAGTTTGCACGGCCAGATATTGACCGTCATCGGAGAGCATCACGCCGCCTACCCATTCTTCGCCAAGATCATAGCGCCAGATTGTTTTTCCCGGGGATTCTTTTGATAAGGGATCAATAAGAACCACTTCGTTGTTTTTGAAAGCCGAGTCAAAAAGTACGGGTCCATTGTCAGGCGAGTCAATAATTGATTCGCGGGCTTTTCCTAAACCGTTTGAGGCTTCAAAGTAATAAAAATTTGAGCCAAATTTATTAGGAACGTTTTTGTAAATGTATTTTACTCCTTTTGCATAGTCGCTGGCCGACGGATCGGCTTTTTCCATATCCAGCATCTTGCCGTTAAAATAGATTTGAACATATTCAGGCGGTGTTCCCTGTTTGTCAGAATAGATTACAGAGTAAGTATATCGCTGGCAAACTGGTCCCCAGAAAGGGTAAACTCTGCCCTGGCTTAGCAAAGGATCATCGGCGGTTTTTGGCAGTTTGGGAATGGTTCTGCCGGCGGGCAGGTTTTCGGCTGAAACGGGAATTACGCCGAGCAGGAGCGAAAAAAACAGCCAGGAGACAAAGAGGATGATTTTTGTTTTCATGATTATAATTTATTGGATTCTGGCCGGCCGTTTTGGTCTAGAATTTTGATTTATTAAGTATTTTAGGGCTTTTTTGAGGGTTCGTCCAACTGATTGATTAGAGGAGGCCGGCTTGATTTTGAAATTAAAAAGGGCTTTTGATATTTTTAAGCTTTGGATTTGTTACTCGCGTGTAAATTTGAGTTGTGCGGATATTAGAATGTCCTAATAATTCCTGCACATAGCGCACATCTGTTCCGTTTTCCAATAAATGAGTGGCAAATGAATGACGCAAAGAATGAAAACTAGCTGGTTTTTTGATTTTTGTTTCAGAGAGGCTCTTGCGAAACATTTTTTGCAAAGAAGTGGTTGTTAATTTGCCACCGCGGTTAGATTCAAAAACATAGTCCTTTGAATTTTTTCCGGCAATTGAATTTCGTAAGTCGTCTTGCAATTTTTGAGACAATACGCTGACGCGATCTTTTTTACCCTTCGCTTCCCTGACATGCACCACAAGTTCATCAATATCCAGGTCGGCAACCTTGAGATTGACAACCTCGCTTACTCGCAGTCCGCAGGCATAACCTAAAGAAATCATCAACCTGTATTTCGTATTCGTGGTCGTTTGAATGATTTTTTCAATCTCCGCACGCGACAATATAACCGGCAGTTTTTTGTTTCGTTTTGCAAATTTTAGATCTATTTTTCGCGGATTTTTCAAAACGTTCGCATAAAGAAATTTTACCGCATTGAGCGCGAGATTAATTGTTTGAGGAGATTGCCCGCGTTTATGTTTGCGTAATAGAAAATATTCAATTGCTTTTTGTTTATCTTTAAATTTTTTTTTCCTTGAAAAAACGATATAATCTTTAATATAAAGTAGATATGCTTTTTGCGTTTTGGGACTGTAATTGCGCAGACATAGTATTTGTTTTGTTTTATCTAAAATATTTTTCATAACTTAAATATATCAAAAGTTTGCATAATATACAAATTATCGATATAATACGAGAATAAAGTTTGGATAAAAAGGAGTTATATGAAATATGCTTTTCTTTTTACGGCTAACGCCTAATTGTTTTAAAAAATTTTAAAATTTCTTTTTCATTGATTATATAGGGGAAATAAGGTGTTTTCTGCGCTTCGCTGCGAAAACGATTTATTTATAAGGAGAAACGCGATATAATAAACGCATAAAATCCAAACATTAGCATGCAAGAATTAACCGCATCAATTAACGCAAAAAACGTCATAGACCTTGAAAAAGCGGCCTCATTTTTAGGCATTTCAACTGCAACAGTAAGAAACTGGGTCAAATGCGGTCATCTACAAACACATACTAATGATAGAAGATATTTTTTTCACTTGTCAGATATAGAAAATGTAAAAAACAACATTACAAATGGCGATCTAAACAAATTAAACGGACGAGCTAACAAATCCAAAGCCGAAAGAACTTTTATACCCGACGAATATTTACAAGACGGAGTTAAGGTTGACGATATAACTAAAATTATAAATTTTGTATCCGAAAATAATATCAATATTTCTATAGCTCTCTTATTATTGAGCTTAAATTTACTTCAAAAAGAAAAATTGATTTTAAATATCACTATTCAAGATTTAATCAAGCAAAATTTTACCTTTACCAACAACCAGATTGGCGAAGAAATAACAGCATGGTTATCCGAAGTTAAAACTAATAACATAAAATCTGATTACTCATTTTTATTAAACTGTGTTATTCCAAAACAACGCGACACTCTGGGGTTTCTTTATCAATCACTATTAGCCGAAGGAACAAAATCTCAAGGTGGTTCATATTACACCCCAGAAATAATTGTTAATGAAATAATAAAGGACTACACAAAAAAAGATTCCAAAGTGTTTGATCCGTGTTGTGGAACAGGTCAATTTTTGCTGGCATTTTCGGAAGTGGTTAAAAATCCAAAAAATATTTACGGAGTTGATATTGATGAAATCGCAGTCAAGATTGCCAGATTAAATATATTGATAAAATACAAAGACCAAATTTTTTCTCCAAACATAGTTTGCAAAAACACTCTTTTTGAAATTGGCAATTATGATTTATTTAGCTTGAATGATGAAAATATTCGCGACTTCGATGTAATTGCGACAAATCCGCCTTGGGGAGTGCATTTTTCCAAATCGGATATAGATCGTCTCAAAACCTCTTTCCCTAAAATTACATCACTTGAATCTTTTTCTTATTTTCTAAAAAAGAGTATTGATCTACTTCGCAACGGCGGAGTAATTTCGTTTATTCTCCCTGAATCAATACTTAATGTAAAAACACATAAAGATATTCGGGAAATAATCTTAAAAAATACGCACATTAAAAAAGTTTCTTATCTTAATCGTGTTTTCAAAAATGTTTTTACACCTGTTATCAGGCTTGATTTAGAAAAAAGCGAAAAAGAAAATGGACAGATAGAAATTTACAAAGAAAACGAAACCTATACCGCCAAACAATCAAAGTGGAAAAACAATCAAGATTTTATTTTTGATATACATGCTAACGGAGTTGATACAGCTATAATTGATAAAATTTATAATGTCCACCACACCACGTTGGCAGGACAAGCTGATTGGGCGTTAGGCATAGTTACTGGAAATAATAAGGCATATATTGCGAGCGATAAACAAAAAGATTTTGAAGAAATTTACAAAGGCAAGGATGTTGAAAAATTAGCATTAAGCAATCCCTCAAACTACATAAAGTTTACGCCAGAAAAATTTCAACAGGTCGCACCAATAGATAAATACCGTGCTAAAGAAAAACTTATTTACCGATTCATTTCTAAATACTTGGTTTTTGCATATGACAACAAACAGAAATTAACGCTGAATAGTGCAAATATCGTAATTCCTAAAATTCCAAACTATCCAATCAAGGTTATTGCTGCACTGCTAAATTCTTCCCCATATCAGTTTATCTTTCAAAAAAAGTTTTCAAGTATAAAGGTTTTACGAAATCATATTGAACAAATGCCCTTGCCCCTTTGGGACAAAGAAATTTTTAACAATATTATAAAATTAGTAGATGAAACGATAGAAAATAGCGAAAAATTTGAAATATTGGATAATTACATTATGAAACAATACTCTCTTTCGCTAGAGGAAATAAACTATATTAAAAATTTTAACAAATAATTTTATGGAAATTTTAAAAAGCAAAATGGAAAAAATGATAGCCTCTCTTTCAAAACAAGAAGGAGACGGACTTAAAACACGACTTGAAAATTTAATATCAGTTTATCCGTTCAATGAATACGAATACATTATTTCTAGCATGTTGGGATTGGGAAAAATCACAATAGATGATTATTTAGAAATTCGCGACGAATACATCGCTCGAAATATGTATCTCTACATTTTTGAAATTTCTGCCCCTCGTGGATTTGGCGAACAATGGGCACAAGGTCATCTTATGGAACTTGCCCCCGAGCTCATAAAGCCAACAAAAAAACTTGAAGAAAATTATTCTGGCGAATATGACTTTTTATATCCACTACCAAAAGGAAAGATGATTAAAATTGAAGTTAAAGCCTCTCGAGCAGTTGATTTTGACAGTCAAGAACCGCTATACGTGAAAGCTCTTGCGTGGAAGTCAGGATTGCCTTTTGATATGAATTTTCAGCAAGTAAAACCAAAATGTTGCGATGTTTTTGTCTGGGTGGGGGTTTGGCGAGACACAATTAAATATTGGGTGCTTGCCTCAAAAGAAGTTGAAAAGAATAAATACTATTCAAAAGGCCAACACAGAGGAAATACCGGCGAGGGTCAGCTACACGTAAAACAGGATAACATAAAAGAATTTGTGAAATACGAGGCTAAACCAAAAGAATTGATAGAAAAAATTGTCGCGGCTTACAACAGACAACATTCTAAAAAATAAGTATGGCAATCTTTGTTCAAAATCAGAATGTAGAATCAAACCAAAGTTTTGGCCAAGTTATCAATAAGGTCAAAGACCAATTTGTCATACCAGAACTAAAACATAGAAAAATTGCTGATTTTAAAGCCGCGGGGGTTGAAATTTTTAGCGACGGAAAATACAAAGTCTATTTAGATAATGAAGTACAGATATTGATTGAGTTTAAAAACAAAAAAATTAGTCCGAGCGACACTGGCAAGGCAATAAATGTAGATTTACAGGAAATAAAAAACTTGTCATGGAGTGATCCAAATTTAATCAAAAATTCTGCAAAAATTCTTTTTATCCACTTCAATAAAGATTGGTGGATTTATTGGGCCGATTTTAAAAAAATAAGCGCACTTGAGGAAAAATTTAAAATAACACAGACATTCAAAATTCGTGGCGGTGGCTATCTACCTCTCAATATACGTAAGGAGGGAAAAAGTGAATTTTTGAAAGGTTATCGCTTGGGACTTGAGCAAGAATTACCACAAATGTGGAAAAGGCACATAACTATTTCGCAAAAATATACTGGAGTAATGGCATACGACGGAAATTATTTTGATTTATTTCATCATGCTCAAGAACTTTTCGTACTCGGATTTTACTATTCATCAATAATTATTTGTAGAAGTGCTGCCGAACAAGCACTTATCAGAATTTTAACTAAAGTTGGACAAGGGTTGGAAATTTATCGTAAAAACAAAAAAGGAAGGAAAGAAATCAAAGGAATCAAAGAGTTGGTAAATAGTTGTAGGGATATAAATAATTTTCCTACAAGAAAATATCCGATAAACAAAACTGCAGAAAAAAAGTTAATGGAAATATCTTATACTGCAAGCGACCTTGTTCATCCAAAACACGATTTAGACGAGTTGGAAGCATATAAAAAGCAAACAATCAAGTGTATGGATAATTTGCAATATGTAGTTAAAAATCACCTTAATTTTATAAAAGATACTGGCGTTGTTTCAGGTTACAGAATTACTGGTTCGGCAAAACGATTGAAATAAAGAGTTTTCGGTCGGGGCAATTCACCCCTTTTGTTCCCCTCTTGCCCCTCCCTCAAACAGAAAAAAGGAGTTTTTGATTTTAGCCATTCACCCCTAACCCCTCTGGCTAAAATCAAAAACGAAAAAGAAATTTGAAAATTTTTTAAAACAAGTTTTCTTATCAGAAAACAAAAGAAAAGAAAGACATCAGCTAACAGCACGATATCCGGTTCCGGCTCTTCCGAGAGCCTCCACCCAAATTTCTAATTTTTCTTTTGTTGGCGCATCCGCGCAATTATAACAAAAGAAAAATCAGAAACTTCGGATATCGGCAATGTTATATGAAATTTTGAATTATTTTTTATGGATATTTCTTTAATTATTTCAATTTTAGCTTTATTCATTTCCACAATTTTGGCGATTATAAAAATTTTTGAATACAGAAGAGATCGAGCTAATATTATCTTAAAATGTGAGGCAGATCAGTACATTCTCGCTAAAGGTGGTCCAAATCCTTACAAAGATGGGGCTAAATATTTCGTTGTGACAGTAATGAATAGAGGACGACGTCCAGTGACCATAACAAGAGTTTCCTATATACCAAAAAACAAAAAAGATAATGCTGGTACATTTTTTGATTCTTTTGCGCCAGGATTCAGGGAACTTACTGAGGGAAAATCAACTCAATATTTAGCCGAGCAGAGCAAAATACCTTTGGAGAAAATAAAATATATAGTCGCAATTGATACAACAGATAGACAATATAAAGTAAAGCTAAAATTGAAAAAATAATTCAAAACATCATATAACACCGCTGGCTGTCGAATAACCTCTAAGATTATCGTCATAAAATACGCGTAAAAACTCGTCCATCCCACTTTAAATTATCCACTGTTTTACTTTAATTT
>JAHKAQ010000036.1 GCA_018825765.1 Patescibacteria group bacterium | reverse complement strand
AGAATATCATCAAGCCTCTTGGCTCCGGTGGTACTTCCGATCCGTTGAACCAACGAGTAACCTCTGGCTGGAAGGGAACTTTTGTTGCCAAAATCCTTAACGATACCTTCCTGTACAGGATTGAATGCGCTCAGGTTTAGTTTTTAACTAGTCATAGTCAGGAAATCGCCTAAGTTAATTTAATTAATCAATAAACAAAAGCATGTCGAAGAAAAAAAATCCGTTGCTTGATGAAGAAACAAAAAAATCATCCAAAGCTCCGAAAAAGGAAGCTGTAAAAGAATCCAAAAAAGTTTCCGAAGCTCCGAATGTGAAAGAAGTTGAGGAGCCTAAAAAGGCTTTAACTTCCGATCAAGAGCGTGAAATCTTTGAGGCAAAAGCCAGAAAAGAAATCGAGGCCGCGGAAAAAATCGCCTATGTCGTACCGCTTGATCCCGGAGAAAAAACCGGGGCTGTCCAAGTGGTAAGTCTTAACGGCTACACTCTTACCATTAAAAAAGGTGTGAGAGTGAACATTCCAGTCCCTATTGCCGAAGTTTTGGACGAAAAATACAAAGTCGAAACCGAGGCCGGGGCTGAAATGCGTGACGACAACTGGGACGACAAAAAAGCTGAAACATTGAGCTAAAAAATAAAAGAGTTGAATCGGAAATCGCCTAAGTTAATTTAATTTAAGACACCATTATGAGTAAAACGCTCGCTAAAAATTGCGAATCTAAGTGTCAGGATCCTTTAAGGCAATCCTTGCTTCAGATTCAGCAAAACATTTGCGACTTTGTGCTAAATAGCGCCGGGCTCGCTATTGGATCAGCGTCAAAAGCGAAAGTGCTTATTGCAAACACAATTCGCGCTTTAATCGACGGAGTTCTCGTGGAAAAGACAACCGCGGAGATTGTCCTTTCAGGTACAGTTACGGCCGACAAGTTCAATGTCTATGTTCTCTCGATGATAGCTGACGGAACAGTTACGGCGACTATGGGAACCGAGGGAGACGCTATTGGAGATGTAGTATTCCCGGATGTTCCTGATGATTCAGTTGTAATTGGGTTCGTAATTGTCAATCCGACCGGAACAGGGAACTTTGTTGGCGGAACTACGGAACTTGACGACGCAACGGTTGTACCGAACGCAGTGTATGTTAATACGCCGTTTCCGTTTAATCTTAACGCCCTTAGTTTGTAGATTAACTGTGAAATCGCCTTTTCACTTTTTAATCTAAGAGAGAATGAATCCTGTCAACCTTAATGCTTACATCAATTTGTCGTGCGGGACTGACGATGACGAGTTTCCCCAAGCGGATAAATTAATCCTCCTAAATATCTATAAAGACGATATTGCCAAAGAAATCGTTAAAAGAAACGAGGATTATTTCGGTATGGTCTTTACCAGAAATTTGGTGGCGGATCAACGAGAATACGGATTACCCGAAAATATCTTGAACAACCTTAAATTCACGGAAGCAAAAATTGATGGGACGAATTGGAAACGGCTTGATGAATTTGACTTAAATCAATACAAAAGGCCAACCAATGAAGATGAAATAACAAGTCAATTCGCCGGCAAGAATCCCGGATTTGATATTTTCCGTAATTCTCTTTGGATTTACTCCGAAGAGTCAATTATTGATGTTTCCGGAGGCTTGAAACTTTGGGCAATTACATATCCGGCAGACATCGAGGATTTAACATCAACGATTGATATGTCGATTGATCCGGTTGACGGGGAAGGGAATATCTATTCATCAGGGTTTCCACGGCAATTCCACGAACTCTTAGGTCGTAGAGTAACAATCCATTGGAAAGGGAGCCAAGACAGGCCGGTTTCATTGAACGAGAAAGAACTAAGCTATGAAATGGATTTGGAAAAAGCGCTTGATGCAATAACCGGGATGAATCTTGATCGTTCCGTGGTAGGAAGTGTCACCAAAGACGATGGGCAAGATTACTAATTAATACAAATGGCTAAATTTGGACAAGTAAAATACGGTCAAGTCCCATACGGACTAAGAACCAGAGTATACCAATCTTTTAACCTGCTTTGGGACCTTTGCGGCAGCGCTTCGAGAGTTTTTATTACCAAGTGGAATTTGTTTAATCCAGTGAATGAGGTTTTTTCCTTGAAATGGCAATTATTCAATCCGGTAAGCAAAGCTTTTAGCTTGGTTTGGGATTTATTCGCGACCGTCGTAAAAGCATTTACCGTTAAATGGCATTTGTTTAACCCCGTAAGCCAAACTTTTACTTTAATTTTTAATGTCTTTATTCGAGCTTATAAAATCCTAACCCTGAAATGGGATGTTTACGGCCGGTTTGGCAAGCACTACGAAGGAACCCCTAAACCATCAACTTCATATAATTTAATTTCTAAATCTTCCGGATCTTGGACCGAACATCCGAGGACGGACACATAAAATTATGAGCGTACTAGACACAGACCTAAAACTAAAATTATCCGGAGGGGCGGCCAACAGCGACCCCAACGCTTCCCTTGGCGGAGCGGTGAGCTCCGAAGACATTACGGACAATACCCTTAACAATCTTTTTGACGATGTTTTGGGTGATGAACACCTGGCGGGAGATATTAATTACCGCTGTGTTTTTATTAAGAACAATTCGGCCGAAACGGCTTACAACGTAAAGGTTTGGATTGAATCCAACACTACCGGCGAAGATAGTGAGATTCAAATAGGCGAGGAAGCCGCCGGGGGTTCTCCTGTCCAAGAGATTGCCGATGAAGATACCGCGCCTAGCGCAATATCTTTTTCAACCGCTGACGGCCAAGCAAATGCATTGGTTTTGGGAGATATGGCGGCCGGAGCTGTTTATGCAATTTGGATAAAAAGAATCGTTTCTGCCGGATCGACTCCGCAAGCTAATGACACAGCCCAATTAGAGGTTCATTGCGACACTTTATAAGACTTAATTAACTCCAATGGCCGATTTTCCAATTGAATTAACGAACGCCCAGGACGATGTAACTGATGTTCTGGCGAAACACTTGAATAACCTCGAGGAAAAGGTCGGGATTGACGCTTCAGAGGACGAAAATTCGATTGACTATAAGCTGAAAAATCCAGACTCAATCAATCCCGGACACAAACATAGCGCCAAGGAGACGGCTAATTATTACGCGGCCGACAGCGTTGGGACAGATGATTACGCGGTTACGCTTGACCCTGCCGTTGACGCTTACACCACTGGAATGATTGTAAATTTTAAAGCTGGAACGATAAACACCGGGGCTTGTACCTTGGCTCTTAACGGAATGGCCGCAAAAGCAATCAAAAAGAATTATAACCAAGATTTGGCAAATGGCGACATCAAAGCAAATCAGATT
>JAHKAQ010000035.1 GCA_018825765.1 Patescibacteria group bacterium | reverse complement strand
TGTATTGGTGTTTATTTTTTGGCCGCGGCCGGAGCCGGAGCGGCAGTGTTTGAGAAAGCAAGGTAACCTAAGAGAATCAGGTTCACGGGAGAAATAAACATCAGGGCACCCAGCCAACTGGGCTTATTGAGTTTCTTGGCGATTTCAATCCAGATAATGATGGTTCCGATAAACATTAACAGAGCATTAAGAAAAGGAATGAAAATAAAGATAAGCCACCAGACCGGTTTATCGGCCAACTTTAACATGAGGACGATGTTCAAAATCGGCACCCAGGCAAACCAGACATTATCAGCGTTTAGCTTTTGGGCGATTTTCATCAAGCAAAACGAGGAATAAACGTAAAAAATAAGGCCCAAGAGCATGGCAAAAATCATAAAGCCAATGCCCATGGCGGCTCCTATTTCAGGATCCAGGTTACTTGAATAATCGTAGCTTGCGGTGTAATCCATTTTCGCACCTCCTTTCAAAAAATTATTTAAGCTTATTATAGCTGGAAAGGAGGAAATGGACAATGAGGGGTTAGAAAGAATCCCTTACTACTCCCCTGCTTGTGATTTTAATTTTCGTTCGTTGAGCGTCGAGTTTACGCTTAATAAGTTTTATGATTTTGTTAAAGTTTCGATTTTGGCCGCAAGTAAAGATATCAAGGGCCGCGAAACCACGTTCGGGCCAAGTATGAATAGCCAGATGGGATTCGGCTAAAGGAATAAAGGCGGTGCATCCCTGTGGATGAAATTTATGAACGAAAGGCTTTCCAATTACTTTCATTTCCAGGGAATTAACAATGTCTAACATGGCGGCTAACACGGTTTTTTGATTATTAATTTTTTTTGAATTACATCCATAAAGATCTAAAAGGGCGTGAGCTCCCAAAATAATCATGGCGGTTTATTTTATTTTTATTTATAAGAGTAATATTACCAGAAAATCAAAGATTGTTAATTGTTTTCGGGCTTTGTTTGAGCTTGCGGCTTGATTTGGCGCTTTGGGTGAAGTATGGTTATAATAAGATTTAAAAGAGCAACAATATGATCGCTGAAATTAAAAAAGAGCTTGAAAAAATAAAAAATAAGGACGAGCTTGGGAGCCTGTGGCGCAAATATCTGGGAAGCAAGGGGAAAATCAAGCTGATGCTTAAAGAAATCGGAAGCCTGGCCAAAGAAAAACGCAAAGAGCGGGCGCTGGAAGCGCAGGCTTTAAAAAAACAGGCCGAGGATTTGTTTTTGGCAGTGGAGAAAAAATTAAACAAAGAAACCGGGGATAAGTTTTTAAAAGATCAAGCCCAAAGGCTTGATTTTTCGCGGCCGAAAATCGGGCATTTGCATCCAATAACGCAAACTGTCAGGGAGTTGAATGATTTTTTTGAAAAGATGGGCTACAGCGTGATGGACGGGCCGGAAATTGAAACCGACCAATATTGCTTTGAGCGAATGAACGTGCCGCGGGATCATCCGGCGCGAAATATGCAGGACACAATCTATATTAAGGAACCGGATTATCTTTTGCGCACCCAGACTTCTTCGATTGAAGCGCGGCTTTTAGAAAATTATAAGCCGCCTTTTAAGGTGGTGGCGCCGGGAAAATCTTACAGAAACGAAAAAGTGAATCCAAGCAATCATTTTGTGCTGCATCAATATCAGGGCGTGGTAGTAATGCGGCGCGTGAGCTTGAAAGATCTTTTCGGCACTTTTAGCGCGCTTTTTCGAAAAATGTATGGACCGAGAGCTAAAGTGCGCTATCGCAATAAATATTATCCGGAGGTGGAGCCGGGAGCCGGGCTGGATATGCAATGCTTTAACTGCAAGGGCAAGGGCTGCCGGATTTGCAAGGGAATAGGCTGGATTGAGATGGGCGGTTCAGGCATTATTCACCCGCGGGTTTTAAAAGACGGAGGAATTAATCCTGAAAAATGGATGGGTTTTGCTTTTGGACTGGGGCTTGACCGCTGGGTAATGGCGCGCTATGGGATAAAGGATATAAGGACGTTATTGGGCGGCGCTCTGGGATATAAACCTTTTAGTGGCGAGAATATTTTAAACTAATTATGAAAGTTTTATACAGTCAAATAAAAGAACTGGTGCCGGGATTGAAGGCCGAAGCCAAGGAAGTGGGAGAGGTGTTAACCCAAATCGGCTTTATGATGGATAGTTTTTCCAAGGCGCGCTATCAGGGGAAAGAAGATTATGTTTTGGGGCTTGAGATTAGAGAGAACCGGGGGGATCTTCTGGGAATAATTGGCATCGCGCGGGAAGTGGCGGCTTATTGGGGTCTGAAATGCAAAATGCCCAAAGCGAGCGTTAAGCTTTCCGGGGAGCAAAATGACAAAATAAAAGTTCTGGCAAAAAAATACGTGAAGCGGGCCATGGCGATTGAGATTGAGGGTTT
>JAHKAQ010000122.1 GCA_018825765.1 Patescibacteria group bacterium | reverse complement strand
CGCATGTTTACGTACAATGAGATCAACGCCTTTGCGGCCGCCGGGCTGTCGTCTGACCACGAAATCCGTGAAGGGGCAGAAGTCCTAGACAAACTCCAACGCGGCATCTTCATCCAATTGCGGTATACATCAATGGCCAAAGTCATTCCCTATCTTGTTAAGATGGGGTTGGCAGACTGGACCAACCTGTCCTGGACCACAGACGATCGCAGCGCCGAAGAAATGCTGTCTCTGGGAGCGATGAATTTCAATCTCAGAATGGCAATTCAGTACGGCGTCCCGGTGGAAGCTGCTTATGCCTCGGCCTCCTATACGGGTGCACGCCACTGGCATATCGAACATCTGGTAGGCTCTATCGCCCCCGGACGGTATGCACACGTCATACTGCTGCGCGACCCGGAAACCGTTGATATCAACAGGGTATGGGCCTCCGGCAAGCTCGTGGGCGTAGATGGTAAGTTAGTCTACGAGGTTCCCACCGTTGACTGGCCGGAATGGGCGACTGATACCATCAATATCGGACGCGAAGTAACAGCGGCAGACTTTGTGGTAGCCGCTCCGGAAGGCGCGGGTGATACGGCCATGGCCGCCGTCTTGAGCCAGTTCTACTTCGCTCCCACCTATCCTGAAGTTGAGCTGCCGGTGGTGGACGGAGCGGTTCAGCGCGATGTGGCCAACAATATCAGCAAATTCTGCATCGTTGACCGCTATAACGCACAGGAGGACCCTGTAGCCTGCATGTTCTGGCGCAATGTCGGACCAGCCACACCGGATGCCGCCTTTGCCTTGAGCGAGGCGCATGACAATCACAACATCCAGGTGATGGGCACCAGCGACGAGGCTATGGCTCAGGCCGTCAATTATGTAGCCTCTCTCAACGGCGGTTACGTTTTGATCTTAGGCGGCCAGGTAGTGGACTCTGTCCAGTTGGAAATCGGCGGGCTCATGTCGGCACGGCCGGCACTAGAGGTAGCCGAAGATTTTGAAACCTTCTGGAATTCCGCTGTCGGGATGAGTTGGCTGTCTTCCCAACCCGTGGAGAGTCCGGCCTATACTTCGGCGGGTTTGAGTGCCGCAAAATCAGCGCGGTTCCAAACCCTGACCTGCCAGCCCTGGAAGTGGGTGCTTGTGGCACCATTCGAGGACTGTCCCTCCGGCTTTGTCAACGTGACCACCGGGGAGTGTAGGGAGGTTGTAAGGTAGGTTCACGTAGACGTGCAAAATATCGCACTCTACCACGCACCCCCGCAAGAGTAGTCGACAAATTATCGTCGAAAACTTGAGCGGGGGTTGCTTTTTAATATTCGATGTTAGACTTGTAAACAGATTTGGAAAAAATGAAAACTGCGGCGGGGGAGGGAAAATGCAAGATGCACACTCACCCGCCCCCGCGGTTGACTTGAATCAGAGTTATTCGCTACTCACTATGGCACTCCTGCCAGGAATCCATGGCCCACATGACATCATCTCCGCCGCATGGCCTCCATCCCGCCCGCAACTTTTCGCGGTAAGTTTCGGCCGTCACTCCGGCAACAGACGGAGCTGTTGGTGAGAAAACATCCAGCTTGACAGCACCTTCCGCTAGACCCGGATTCCATTTGAGCCCTTGGAACGTGCCTTCCCGAGTCGTCATTAACGCCAGCTCGTATATCTCCGACCAATCGATGACCACACTGGTCAGGATATGGTCGTTTGGCTCTACGCGCTCGCGCCATGACGAATCGTAGCCGATCACCCACACATCAGTTTCCACCAGCGCCGTGCCGGCAGCCGTACTATCTTGGTGCACAGCTACCACTTTGACCCCTTCGTCTCTAAGCGCCAACGCCCCGGCGGTCTCGTCCCCCAGATTCTCCCAGTTGTTGATGTAGACTGTAGAAACGCTGATCTGGGAATCATCCTTGTCGGCCCAAGCGTCAGCAAAACAGGCAGCACAGGCCCCGTGGTTTGAGGCTACTTGAGGATTTGCCGCATAAGCTCCGAGCATTCCAAGGTTAGGCTCATCCACAATAGCCGCCGCGGCAGCACAAGCCACGCAGAACCCTTCCCATGACTTGGGGTACATAGAGATCAGGTTCGGGGCCACCGGACCACGAATACATGCGAAGCCTACGTCCGGATAGGCTGGCGCCACGTTTTCGTGCAGATCTTGGCACCAGTTTTCGGCGGTGACAAAGATCAGCCCGGCACCTTTAGAGATCATATCCCTGGCCACGCGTGAGGCTTCCGTAGCGCTGAAATCCGTAGTAGCCGTCCAGGAGAGGGTGTTGACTACTGCGTTACCTGTACTATCCAATACCCTGAAGCCTTCCCCTTCCTCTTCCACCTGCATACCCTGGGATGGGCTGTAGACAACTTCCAACGCCTGTCTCAAACCCTCCCGGTGCGCAAACGACCAAGGAATCTGCACCGGCGAGATGTAGATCATTCCAATGGTCAGCTTTTCAAGCGGCGTAGCAGTTGGTTCGGACGATACCTGTGATTGCACAGGCGGTGCCGGCGCAACTACGGGAGCAGCACATCCGGCTACCACCACAAGACACGACGCAATAACTAACAACATTGCCCTGCGAAAGTGGTTCACTTTTCTTTTCCTTTCTGGAGTTCTTGTGAGAATGCGGAACTGCACCGACTAGCCTGTCAATCAATTTACTTCAATAGACCCTTCCTTTCGTAACTCTGATTTGTCAAAGAACTTATCTGCCGTTTGCCAACCGGCAACCGGAGATAACAAAGAGATGAGGGCAGGTTAAAAAAAAGCCGACCTCGGTGGGCCGGCTGTTAGATATTATTTTTATTTTTTTCATTAGGTAAATAGCAAATCTTTCAAACACTAGCGTGTTAGTTTAACAAATATCAACCGAGTTGTAAATATCGTCACGGATTGTTTATACTTACCATGCCATGTCCAGCAGAAAAATAGTCCTTCTAGCCCTTGCCTTACCGGCTTTGGGCCTTACAATCTATTCGCTCAAGTATTCCGGCAAGCTTTGCGGCGGAGAAAACGCTAATCTTAAACGGCAGCAATGCCCCCAGCTCTACGAATGCGTATTAGAGAGCAATCAACCCAATGCCTTGGGTGTTTGCCGCTTTTTACCAAACGGCCTGCGCCTGGGCATCCAACCGGCCAAGGGTAAACCGGCAGTAGAAAGTCCCACACCCAAAGATCCTACTGTAGAACGCAACGAGCAAAACAAAAAAGCACAACGGCTGACTTTAGCCCAGAATAAATTCGGCTTTGAGCTTCTAAAAACCTTAGCTCTAACAGATCAAACTAACACGCAAAACATAGCCATTTCGCCAACCAGTTTGGGCCTGGCTTTTGACCTGCTTTATAACGGCGCTTACGGATCCACCAAGGATCAGCTCACCACCGTCCTGCAAATCCCAAGCTTTAGTTTGATAGAGCTTAATGAAGCGGCCAAAATTTTGCTGGACAGAATTAACACTCCCACTCAAGACATAGATACCACTCTGGCAAATTCCATTTGGATCAGAACGGGAGAGACATTAAATGCAGCTGTCTTAAGGGATGCAGCCGCTTATTATCTGGCCCACATTGCCAATTTAGACTTTACCCAACCCGAAGCCTCTAAAACCATTAACGATTGGATCAGCAACCGCACGGCCGGCAAAATCCCAAATGCACTACCGGGTCAAATCGACGCGGCCACCATAGCGTATCTGATAAATACCGCCTATTTCAACGGAGTCTGGCAATATCAGTTTGACCCGCAGCAAATTTCAATGCGCGACTTTTACAAACAGGATGGCAGCCGCTCGCCTACCCAAAGCATGCGAATGACCCGTTCAAACTTTTTATATCTGGAAAACGAAGATCTGCAGGCAGTAAAACTCCCGTACGGCAGCGAGCAAAAATACAGCATGGTACTACTGTTACCCAAAAGCCTGGGCGTAAACAACCTGCTACAAATGCTTACCGCTACCAACTGGGAAAGCAGGCTTTCCGGATTTACGGAAAAAGAAGGCACTCTG
>JAHKAQ010000034.1 GCA_018825765.1 Patescibacteria group bacterium | reverse complement strand
TGTCTCTTTGCTCCCGCAATTCTTACACCTGGGATTACGCTTTTTTTCTCATTTTAGCTAATTTAACCTGTTTAATTAGCTAATCTTGCCTTATTCTAACCAAAAATACCAGTTTCTAAGCTCCCAAAATGAAACGGTGTCAAAATATATACATCGTCCAACACGGCATATCCGGTTACGGCTTTTTACAAAAGCCTCCACCCAAATCGCTACGCGACTTCAGATATGCCGATACGTTAAGTGAAATATTCCTTTTCTCTTTGCTCGGCCCGCCTTTGCGGGCCTGCGCGTTGGAAACCCACGGTTTCCAACGGTCGCTTCGCGACCTACCTTCCTCAAACGGGGAAACTACGTTTCCCCGACCCCCTTTTTGTTCGAATCTACCTGCGTATCGGCAATATAGCTAAAACATGAAACTTGTTTCATATTTTGGCTACAGGCGGAGGCGAAGGGATTCGAACCCCTGGACCCCTTTCGGAGTCAGCAGTTTTCAAGACTGCCCCCTTCGACCACTCAGGCACGCCTCCGGCGTAGGGCCCCTGTTTTTATAGCAAGAGTTTTTTAACGCGGGGCCATTATAAAGATAATGTTTATTGGGTATTTTGGCAATAAATGGTATTATGGGACTGGTTTTAGGGTTTTTGATAAGAGTTTTTATAAAAGATAAATAAAAAAAATGGCGATTATTTCTGAAAATAAGCAAAAAAAAGACAAGGAGACGCGGCTGCCGGCCCGGCCTAACGAGGAGCCTATTTTTAGCTGGCGGGCGCCGGAGTATGTTTTTTTAGAGAAAAGCGACGGATGGTATTGGGTTTTTTTTGGGATTTTAGCCGCGCTTTTGGCTATCGCCGGTCTCACGAAAAATTTTTTGATGGGAGTGGTGTTTCTTCTTTTGGGCATAGTGGTTTATGTTTATTCTAAAAAAAAGCCAAGGGAAGTGGAGTTTAAGATTTTAGGCGAAGGCATAGAAGCGGACGGCGTGTTTTACGGATATGAGACCATGAAGTCTTTTTGGATATTTTATGATAATCCGCCTGAGGACGCTTTTTTGAGTATTCAGCGGGTTAATAAGTTTACGCCTTATTTGCAACTGCCTTTGGGTCAGGCTGATCCGGTTAGCATAAGGAAGAATATGCTGCGTTTTTTAAAGGAAATAAAGCACGAAAGAGAACTTGCCGGAGTGGTTGAAAAACTGATAAGGTTTTAAGGTGTCCTCGTAGCTCAGCTGGATAGAGCGTGGGCTTGCGGAGCCCAAGGCCGCAGGTTCAAGTCCTGCCGGGGACGCAAGTAATAAAAAGACAGCCTTTAGGCTGTCTTTTTATTACTCTATTTTTTCGGATTAATCGAAGAAAGTGTTGAAAACCGCGGGTTTTAAAATCGCAGGCCCGCAAGAGCGGGTTAACTAATATGACAAAAAGCGGCTGATTTGATATTATAGTAAAAAGTATCCGGGGTATTTTGAGTTTTTAAGATTTAAAAATGAATAACGACGATTCCGCGCTTCAAAATCGGGATACCACGCGAAAAACAAAAACCTCGCCGCAGGAGCTTGAGAGAATTGAGAAGGGATTTTTGGACGGCTTGGAATCTCTTCGTAAAGAGGAGGGTGAGCTGGTTTCAAAATTCGGTTTAAAGGTGGAAGGGGAGATTTTTATTGATCATTTGGAAGAGAATTTTAGCTTTAAAGAGAATTTTAAACGTTTTCTTGGTGAGCTTGGGAAAATTGAAGAACAGTTAGCCGGTCTTTCGGGACGTTTTTCTGAAACTGAAGTAAATCAAACATTGTCCCGGCTCAGGATACTTAAAGAAAAGGCGCAGACGTTGATTGATAGGATGCAACAAGGAGAAAAACAGGAAAGATGTTCGAAAATAAACCGGGCGGACAGTGTTTCGGCCTGCAAGAATGACTTGGATCAGGGTGATTAAGAGATAAAGGGTTGTTGGTTTTGAAGAATGGGAATAAGATTTATCCCCTGCATGGTCAGGGGTTTTCTTATTCCCAGAAGATAGAGGATGGTAGGGGCGATATCCACCAGCATGCCCCGGGGTTTTTCCTGAAGCGCGGAGTCCTGGAGTTTTTGGCCAAGGTTATTGGGGGTTATGAACCAGCAGGGGACCGGGTTATTGGAATGCTGGGTATCTATAACGCCTGTTTTTAAATTGATCATTTCTTCAAAATTTCCGTGATCAGCGGTTATCAGGAGACAGCCTTTTTTATCCAGGATTACTTTTATTAGTTTTCTTAGGCAGGAGTCTATGGTTTGGGCGGCTTTTATAGCGGCCTGGAAGTCGCCGGTATGGCCGACCATGTCGGGATTGGCGTAGTTTACGAGAATAAAACCGTAATCATCCTTGTCCAGTTCCTTTATGACTGTGTCAGTGATTTCATAAGCGCTCATTTCCGGAACATTGGCGTAAGAGGGAGCGTTTTTAGAAGGGATAAGGATTTGTTTTTCTCCAGGAAAAGGTTTCTCCAGGCCTCCGTTGAAAAAATAGGTCACGTGAGCGTATTTTTCGGTTTCGGCTATTTTAAGCTGTTTTATTTGGTTGTCAGAGATGATTTGGCTCACGCGGCAGCTTATTTTTTGCGGGGGAAAGACTACCGGGGTGTTGAATTTTTGGCTGTATCGGACCATGGAAACAAAGTTCATCGGAGAGTGGTTTTTTTTAGGGAATTTATTGAATTGGGGCGAAGTAAAAGCCCGGGTGATTTGTCTGGCCCGGTCTTTTCTGAAATTAAAAAAGATGACTATGTCATTTTCTTCAATAGTGGCCAAGGGTTTGTCGTTATTGTCAGTGATAACCACGGGTTCCAAGTGTTCGTCGCTTAGATTTCTCTGGTATTGATTTTTAACGGCCTCCAGAGGATCTTTTTCTTTAATGCCTTTGCCAAAGACCATGGCGTCGTAGGCTTTTTGGGTCCGGTCCCAGTTGTTGTTTCGGTCCATAGCATAGTAGCGGCCGGCGATGGTAGCGATGTTGCCGCCGCTGGCGGCTTTTATTCTTGAGATAAAGTATTGGGCTTCATGAATAGGCGTGTCGCGGCCGTCGGTCACGGCGTGAATAAAGGTTTTTTGGGTAAGTCCCTGCCAGCGCGCCAGTTCGATTAAGGCGAACAGGTGGTCGATATGAGAGTGAACCCCGCCGTCGCTTATCAGGCCGAGCAGATGGAGTTTGGATTGTTTTTCTTTGACCTGTTGCATGGCCTGGAGCAGGATTTGGTTTTTCATAAATTCGCCGGAGCCGATGGCGCCGGAAATAAGGGGGAGGTACTGGTAGATAATTTGGCCAGTGCCTAAGATCTGGTGGCCTACTTCAGAGTTGCCGTATTGGAGCCAGGGAAGGCCGACGGCCAAACCAGACGCCTGAAGGGTGATTTTGGGGTAGAGTTGATCCAATTGGTCGATAGTGGGGAGATTGGCGGCGAAGGCCGCGTTGCCCCGGGTTTCCGCGGTTTCTCCCCAGCCGTCGAGAATTACGAGCACAACTGGTTTGTGTTGAGGCATAAAAAAATGGTTTAGAAAAATGAAAGTTAGAAGCGGCTTGTGAACATTGTTATTTTACTCTTAAAATGAAAGTGATTCAATGATATAGTTTGAGTGGTTTGTTGTCCGGCTTTGTCAAGAAATATGAAAAAATTAAAATTGGTTAAGATCGTGTTTTCTGTTTTTGGATTTTTGGCGTTTGTTTTTGGCGCGGTTTTTTATTGGAGAAGTTTTTTAAGGGTAACGCAGGGCGGTCAGGAGGTTTTGGCGCCGGCTGAAATTTCGGCCGGGGTCGAGCGGCAGGATAAGGGGGTTTCAGGAAGGAAAGAGGAAAGGGAAGAGGATTTTTTGAAACGGGAAGGCAAGGATGAAATCAAACTTTTGTTTGTGGGAGACATGATGTTTGACCGCTGGATTAGAGAAGTGATAGAGAAAAAGGGCCTGGGTTTTGTTTTTAGCGGAGCGGGGGATCGGTTGCGTGAGGTGGATCTGGTGGTGGGAAATTTGGAAGGTCCGATTACAGACAAGTCTTCGGTGAGCGCGGGGACTGTTTTTGGGGACAAGCGGCACATGGTTTTCACTTTTTCTTCCAAAGTGGCGCGGGGGCTTAGGGAGAATAACATCAGGCTTGTGAATTTGGGCAATAATCATATTTTGAATTTTGGGATGGACGGACTTGAGGAGACCAGGCGATATTTGGACGCGGTTGGGGTGAGGTATTTTGGCAATATAGGGGAGGCAAGTGAGGACGCGGCCGGTGGTGATTGGCGCCGGGTGATAGAGGAGGTAGACGGAGTAAAGATAGGATTTTGCAATTATAACGGGTTCGCGGCTCATGCGCGGGAAAAGGTTTTGGAGGACATTGAATTTTTAAATGAGCGGGCGGATCTGGTGGTGGTTTACGCGCATTGGGACCGGGAGTATAAGAAGAGTCCGAGCGGGGAAACGCGGATTCTGGCGCGCGAGTTTATTTCGCGCGGCGCGGATCTGGTGATAGGAAGCCACCCGCACGTTATCGGGGAGAAGGAAAATTATCAGGGGAAAATGATTTATTATTCGCTGGGGAATTTTATTTTTGACCAGTATTTTAGCCCGGAAACTAGAAGGGGGCTGGTGGTGGAGGTAACGATTGGACGCGAGGATCAGTCTATGGAATTTGAGGAGCAGGAGATTTTTTTGGAAAAAGACGGGCGGACTGTTTTAAAAGAGAAGAAATAATCAGTTTTAATTAGATTAAATGAAAGTTATTATTGGGACAAAAAATGAAGCAAAAGTGGAGGCTTTGCGCGAGACTTTGCGAGGTTACGAGCTTTTTGGTGATTTTTCGCTTAAGGCGATAGAGGTTTGTTCCGGAGTTTCAGAACAGCCTAAGACGATCAAGGAGACCATAAAGGGGGCGGAAAATAGGGCTAGGACGGCTTGGGAAAAGAGTCGGGGCGAGGTTGATTTTTCTTTCGGGCTGGAGTCAGGTTTGATGAAGACCGCGGGTACTAAATCCGGATACATGGATACTTGTGTTTGCGCGATTTTTGACGGAAAGGATTTTTGTTTGGGGTTTTCATCCTGTTTTGAATATCCAAAAAAGGCGGTGAAGCTTATTTTTGACAAAGGACTGACCGTGACCCAGGCTTTTAGGGAGCTTGGACTTTCTAATAAGGCGCGGTTAGGCAGAGAGGAAGGGGCGATTGGAATTTTGACCGGCGGACGGCTCACGAGAAAGGGTTATACCAAGCAGGCGATTGTGACGGCGCTTATTCAGGTGGAGAATAAAGGCTTGTATGGGGAAACGGGGAGAGTATAATAATTGTTAGTTCCTGGTTTAACAATTTAAAAGGAGGGAGAAAGATGGGAACAAGAGAGTTATTAGAGAAGTGTGAATTTAAACAATGCCTGAACTGCTGGGAAGTTTGGGCGGATGATCAGGTTGGCGAAGAATTAAGAAATTTGACTGGTGAACTATCCGCCCATTGCCGGAAATTGAGAGTGAGTTTGAAATTTCTGTTGGGCGGGGAAAGGGTAAGAGTAGAGCGAGATTTATGTCCGGTATGTGACCGCTTGGTCACAACTGTGGCTATAAGAGAGATACAGAGGAGGGAAGGGAATTGGGCCTGTTGTGGCACCGCCATAGACGGCTGGTGCTCGCAGGGGACTTGCGTTTTTTACCCTCTCTGCGTAATAGGGAGGGAGGAAAATGAAAAATGGGTAGCCACCGCCCGAGAGCGGAGGCTTTTATGATTACAAAACAAAACGAATCCGGGGAAAAAGGATTCGTTTTAAAATATTTTTATGAGTTTTATGAATTATAAGATTTTCATTGTTATATTGCTACTTTTTGCCGGAGGTTTTTTGGCTTGGTTTGAGATAAATAAAGGGGGCGAGGATGAGCGAGTTGGAATTTCCGGCCGGGAGGAAATGGCGATGTTTGATTCTGGAAAGGACGCGCGAAGCGGGAAGGCCGGGGAGGAAGATGGAGGTGAGACAGCTGTTCCTTTATCTCGTTTGAATGAAAGATTGACTAAGAAGCGATTCTCTCAATTTATTACCAGGGAGAATTCTCCGGTCCAGCCCGAGCGGTTCCCGGGCTATCATACGGGTATAGATCTTGAGGTTTTTGAGGACGAATTTGAGAAGGAAGTAGAAATTCGGGTGATTTGTTCGGGCAGGCTGGTTCTTTCCTCTTTTATTTCGGGCTACGGAGGGGTGGCGGTGGAGAGTTGTGAGCGGGATGGTCAGGAGATGACGGTGGTTTACGGGCATTTGGACAGGTCGAAGATGAAGTATGAAGCAGGAGAGGAAGTGAAGAAGGGCGCGGTCCTGGGTGTTTTAGGAGATGATAAGAGTAGCGAGACTGATTATGAAAGAAAGCATCTTCATCTGGGGATATATAAGGGAAGTGAGATAAATTTGAAAGGGTATGTTAATAGCAAACAGGAATTGAATAGCTGGATTGATCCTTGTTTGGTGTTGGGGTGTGAGTAGTGTGAAAATTCAAGAATTTAATGCCCCTTTTTCTTCCCTTCTTTCCTTTTGCCCCCATGCTTTTTTTGTCTCTTTTCCTTCTCAGTTCTTTTTTGCCCTGAGAAATTTTTTTAATCTACAGCCATAGCCTATATATAAACCATAAGGCAGTTAGTTGTTTTTTGTGAGTTTGTTTTTAGAGTATTTTGGGGTATTTTGGTATTATAATAGGTAAAAGATTTAAGAGAGTTTTAAATTTAGAAATAAAAATTATTATGCAAGGAGAAAATCGTTTTGGCGAGATTCGATCCGCTGTGCGAGAGGCGCAGGAAGCGGGTATCTCATCGGCTCGAGAACGGCGCGAGGTGGTAATAAAAAAAGTGGGCAAGGAATCGCTGAGCCAAGAGAGTCCGGAGACAAAAGAGCGAGCGATAAATAAATATTGGGATGTAGAAGCTGGCTCTCAAGAGTCTAAAGTGATGTTTGTGATTCCTCATTTGAAAAACCCGGAAGCTGGGGAAATGGTTAGATTATTGAGGGAAAAATTTCCGGGTAGAGAACCCGAGGAATTGCAAGAGATAATAAAAAAATGGCTCAAGGCTCCTGAAAATGAAAAACCGCATAAATTTTTGTCCGTAGAGAATCCGGATTTGATGGTTTATCAGGCAATAGATAGTTTAAGAGATGTGGACGAGCCGGGCACGGACGCGATAGTGGATTGGGCCAGGGAAAATCAGGAAAGAGATTTGAAATCAGGGAAAATGGTAGCTAAAAGAAGCCGAATGTTTGGCGACGCGAACAGAAAAACTTTTTTTAATAAATCTAGAGGGGTGGGCAAAGAGGAGGAGGGAACCTTTATTCAGACCAAGGAATATCCGACCAGTATTCGCGCTTCATGGTATTGGGCGCTGGAGAAAGAGTTAAAAAGGACCGGGAAGTTGGACGATCGGGGTAAGTTATTGGAGCCTTTTTTGCAGGTTACGGTTCATGGCATGAAAGATAGAGAAATTGATGATTCTGGAGACGCTTACGATTTGGTAGTCGGCGGTGGCAGCTTAAAATCCGGGAAGAGAAAAGAGTTCGCGAGCGACGAGTTGAAGGAATGGTTTAGCGCGGAGCTGGAATTAAAACTGGCGGAAAAATTGGGAGGGGAGCAGAATATGAAGTTGGCTATAGATAGAAGAGGAAAGGATAAGGTGGAATTGTTTGAGGCGGGGCAGGATGGCAGGTTAAACAGGAGAGAGGTAAAGCGATTGGGTCAGAGTTTTGCCGCTTCTGGTGTGGGGTTGGATAATTTTAGACAGGGCGGGAATTTTTTAGTGCAAACTTCAGATGGCAATGAACGCGAGATGAGGATCCCAGGATTTGGCCTTAACTTTAATACGATTCAGTTGGAGGTGAGCGCTAAAATCAGGAAAGATCCCGCGTTAAGGCGAGCTTTAGGAGAGGCGCTGGGTGAATTGGCTTGTGAATTTGAGTTAAAAGAGTTTCATTAGATTTATTGG
>JAHKAQ010000033.1 GCA_018825765.1 Patescibacteria group bacterium | reverse complement strand
TTTCCCTTGTTTTGTCAATCGACCCGTCGTCTATTATCTGGACTTTCACCCGGGAAAAACCTCTCACCCGGGAAGGCAGGCTCCTGATAGTTTTAGCGATCACCTCGTCCTCGTTGTAAGCCGGAATGTTAATAAGCAGTTTCATATAAAAACAAAATAGTTAACTATTAAACAACAGGTTCGCTTCTACCTGCCAATTCCTTTATAGGCCACGCCCGCCTTTAATATGTCCTCCTTTGAAAGGCAATTTTTACCATCCAAAACCAGCTTGATTTGGTTTTGTTTTAATTTTTTACCGTCCAGAATTCGCTTAAATTCATCATGGTCGGTAGTAATAAGAAGAGCCTGGGATTTTCTCAAAATATCATTCAGGGATTTTTCACTGGAATATTTTTTTAAATAAGGATCAAAAGTTAAAACTTCAGCTCCTAATTTTTTCAAATCATCAATTATAGTAAAAGCCGGACTTTCCCGGGTATCGTCAATGTTAGCCTTATAAGAAATCCCCAGCACTCCGATTTTTGTTTTTTTTACCGGCAGTTTCAGCTTATTTAGCTCGTCCTGCAAGAGTTCAACCGCGTAGTGCGGCATTTCATTATTTATGCGCCGGGCCAGCTTTAGAAAGTCATGGCTAAAACCCACGGTTTCAGCCTTTTGAATCAAATAATAAGGATCCACCGGGATACAATGGCCGCCCACGCCGCAACTCGGCCAATGCGGCATAAAAGAGAATTTACTGCTGGCTCCTTTTATCACGTCTATTATATCAATCCCCAGCTGATCAAAAGATTTGGCGATCTCATTTATAAAAGCGATGTTTATATCGCGAAAAGCGTTCTCAATGGTTTTGGTGGCTTCAGCCTCCTGAATTGATTTCATGGGATTTATCGGCGCATCAATTATGCTTTGGTAAAATTCCATTGCCATTTCAAGTCCTTTTTTTGAAAGAGCGCCCACATTTCTGGCTAAATTAGAAACATTCCATTTTGGATCTCCGGGATTTATCCGCTCCGGCGCGTGCGCCAGGTAAAAATCCCGCCCTTCTTTGTATCCAGCCTGTTCAAATATTGGCAAAACCACTTCTTCACAAACCCCGGGATTTATAGTTGACTCAACCACAACCAGCGGTGCCTTTTTTAAGTTTCCAGTTATAGTCTTGCAAGCGCTTATAAGCGGACCAAAATCCGGAAGGTATTTTTCGTCCACCGGCGTGGGCACGCATATTACCACGATTTGGGATTTTTTTATCACTTCCGGATTAGTAGTAGCTTTTAGCCAGCCGGTTTTCAGTCCTGATCCCGATCCATAAACCACCTGTCCCAGCGATTCCTTTACCAGCTCGTCTTTAAAAGGCGGCTTTTTTCGATTTACCGATTTTACCAGCTCTTTATTTATATCAAAACCATATACCTCATACCCCTTTTTAGCGGCCAGACAAGCCAGCGGCAATCCAACATATCCAATACCCATTACCGTAATCGTTTGTTTCTTCATTTTTTTAAAAAATTAAATAAGCTTAAAGCTACTTCAAGAAATTTATCTCTATTTTTCCATATTTTAGTATTTGGAGCAACCTGCTATAATCAAAGCATGAAAATTGGAATAAACGCTTCATTTACCCGAAAACCTTATACGGGCATCGCCCAATACACCTTTCAGCTTTTGGAAGCCATGTTTTCTTTACCCCAAGCCCGCGAACACCAATTTTTCCTGTATTTTGAAGATGAAAAAAGCGCCCCATCAATCACCAATCATAAACCGGCGCGCGTAACAAACATTATAGAAAGAATAGTAAAAACCCCTTTTTACAAACGCGACGACCTGGTCCGAAAAACCGCCTGGGAAAAAATAAACCTGCCAGCCGCGGCGAAGAAAGACAGTCTTCATGTTTTCTTCACCCCGTATAATTCAGCCACTTCGTTTCCCATGATAAAGCACGTCATAACCCTTCACGACGTTATTTGGAAAGTTTACGAAAAAGACTATCTTAACAATTTTCGAAAAAACATTTATTCCAGGCAAACTTTTGACGCCATAAAAAAAGCCGCTCACCTCATCACGGTCTCGGAATACTCAAAAAAAGAAATTATAAAATACTTAAACATCGACCCGTCTTTTATTACCGTTATAAAAAATGGCGCCGCCGACTGCTTTTATCCCGTGAGCGACCAAAGAAAAATCCAAACAAAACTGGAACAGCTGAATATCAATTCCCCTTATCTTTTCTACATCGGCGGTTTTGAAAAAAGAAAAAACCTGGATTTTCTGCTCAAAGCCTTTAAAAAAATGACGGAAAATTATGCCAATGTTTTAGGCAGTCGAAAACTGGTCATCGCCGGAGAAATCTGGCCCAATAAAGATCCGCTGGTTACCGACGTCCAGGCGGTTGTTGGTGATCTTGGGCTGAAAGATAAGGTTATTCTTACCGGCGCGGTTTCAAATAATGATCTGGTAACCCTCTATAACGGCGCCGACCTTTTTGTCTTCCCCTCACTCTATGAAGGCTTTGGTCTGCCGGTTTTGGAAGCCATGGCTTGCGGCTGTCCGGTGCTTGCCTCCAACCGCACCGCTATTCCGGAAATCGGTCAGGACGCTATCGAATACTTTAACCCGGACCGGGAGGATGAACTAATCCAGCAACTCAACCGCCTGCTTAGCGATCCTGTTATCACCGCCGAACTCTCCCAAAAAGGCAGAATAAGAGCCAAGAGTTTCAGCTGGCCCCGGGCCGCGAAAAAAACCTTGGAAATCCTAACCAGCCAGCAATAGTCCCAGTAACTATTCAAGCCTTTTTAATGTTCCAAAAGCTAAAAAATATTTATCATCTTTTTAACGCGATCATGGCCGGTATTTTTTACGGCTTTCCCTCGCGAAAACTTTGTGTTATTGGAGTAACC
>JAHKAQ010000032.1 GCA_018825765.1 Patescibacteria group bacterium | reverse complement strand
CGGTCAAATTCGTAAAAAATTTTTTCGCTTAGCTGAGGCTAAACTGCAAAAATTATTTTACGAATTTGCCGCGAAGATTGGAAATTTCGTAACGAAAGCCTATTTGGCAACAGACCCTTAATATTTAAACGGCGTTTTAAAATTAAAAAAATCGGGAAAATCTTTATCCCGCCCGGATATTGTAGGGGATTTGACTTTCCAGTCATAGCCAAAAGAATCCCATTTTATCCCTGTATCATGATTTGGAGAATATTCTTTTGACACCAGATAAGAAACAATAGTCCTGTTTTCTCTTGACGCGAAGCCATGCGCTATGCCTGGCGGCATATAAATCGCCTTATCGCCCCCCGAAGATAATTGAATGTGAAGATACTGACCGAAAGTTAACGATTTTCCCCTTATATCAAGCATTACGTCGGTTATTTTCCCTTTTATGACGCTAACAATTTTAGCCTGATCTTTTGGCGGTTTTTGAAAATGCATGCCCCGGATAACATTTTTGCAGGAAGTTGTATAAAAAGCCTCTCTAATATTTATCTTTATCTTAAATTTCCCGTATTCCTCTTTGTTAAAAGTTTTTATAAAAGACCCTCTGATATCTTTTAAGATGTTTAGTTTAATAATATAAATCCCTTTAATTTTTGTTGATTGAAATTCCATAATTCAAGAATCGTTATAATTTCCTGAAATTCATTGGATCAAGCTTTCCATTTCTTATCAGCGCCTCGTATTTTTTAAGAGTAATGTATTCCTCTGAATTAAAATCTTCTTTTTTTAGTTTAACCCGTTTAAATGCTTTGTAAATCTCCATTATTCCATCCGCCACTGTAAATTCAGGCTCAAAACCGAGTGAATAAATTTTTGAAAAATCAACTTTATAAGAGCGCCTGTCCGACGGGTTTTCATTTCTTATTTCCAATCCCGCCCTGGAAAGAATGCCCTGCGCCATTTGAGCGATATCTTTTATCTGGACATTGTTGTCCTTGTGCCCAATATTAAACACTTGATTAAAAACCGCTTTTGGCGGTTGTTCTATCAGAAAACAAAACGCCCGGGCCGCGTCTTTTATGTGAATAAGAGGCCGCCAGGGGGTGCCGTCGCTTAACAAAATTATCTTGTTGTAAAGATAGCCGTAAGCTAATAAATTTTGAACCACTAAATCCAGCCGCATCCTGGGAGAAATCCCGAAAACTGTAGCGTTTCTTAAAAAAATCGGCAAAAAATGATTATCTCCCATCTTTTCAATTTCTTTTTCAGCCAATATTTTTGATTTAGCGTAAGGAGTTTGGGGGTCGAGCGCGTTAGCTTCATCCACGTATTCTTTTTCTGACGCGCCGTAAACACTGCACGAGGAAGAAAAAAGAAATCTGCTAACCCCGGCCGCTTTTGCTAATCGAGCCAGTCTGACTGATGCCTTGCAGTTTATCTCATAAGTCGCTTCCGGATTTATGTCCCCGGCCGGATCGTTCGCAATGCCAGCCAGGTGAATAACAGCTTTTATTTCTCTTAAATCGTTTAGGGAAATGTCCCGTATATCTTTATAAATCTGCTTTGCCGGCCTTGTCTTTACCGGAACAAATTGAGTATTTTTAAAAATACCCCAATCCACGCCAATAACATTATATCCTCTGCGCGTTAATTCATCAGTTACAATCATGCCGATATACCCCTGGTTTCCGGTTACAAGAACGTTCTTCATAAATTTTTACTTATTTTCTTCCCAAACAGCCCACGGTTTCCTCTTCTCCCATATTTTATTCAGCTCCCTTACCTCCCGGTAAGTGTCCATCGCTTTCCAAAAATCATCATGGCGGAAAACAGAAAGCTGTCCGTCCTTTACCATTCTTTCAAGGCCGTCTTCAATCGGACCGTTATCAAAATAAGAAAAGGCTTGTTTTTTAAAAACCATGAACCCCCCATTCACGTAATCAGTGATCAGGGGTTTTTGTTTGAAATTTCTTATCAAATTTGTCTTTCTGTTGATTTTTATTAAGCCATACTTTGAATAAGGATGAGTTCCGGTAATGGTTCCGATGGTTTTTTGCTTTCTGTGAAAATTTAACAATTCTTTTATATCAATATTTCCCACCCCGTCTCCGTAGGTAACCATAAATTCATTCCGCCCGATGTAATCTTTAGCCTGAAGAAGTCGGCCGCCAGTTTCCGTTTCCAGGCCGGTTTCCAGGAAAGTAATATTGAAATTATCCTGAATCGGCTTATGAAATTTTTGTTTTCGACTAAAAGTATTTAAAGTAAAATCATTATTGTAAATTTTCTGATTCAGGAAATAATCTTTTATCATGTCTCCCTTATATCCTAAAGTCAGAATAAAATCACGGTAATTAAAGTGGCTGTAAAGCTTCATTATATGCCATAAAATCGGTTTCCCGCCCACTGAAACCAGAGGCTTTGGCCTATATTCTGTTTCTTCTTTCATTCTTGTTCCCGCCCCTCCGCAGAAAATCACTATCTTCATCTGATTATTTCTTCTAGCTCGCTTCATTTTATCTTTTTAGTTTCCCAGTTCAGCAGAGGTTTTAAAACGCCCAGGCGGGGAGTGCCTTTTATCAATCCGCCGGGCGCGTCTTTTGAATCTATAATCCTAAATCCGCCGGTGTCAATTCTGTCAAAAGTTTCCTTTCTATGAAAATAAACCCGCTCAATTCCTGCTGTTAATCCATATTCTCCGGAATTCAGCCAGTTTTTTGGAATTTTTAAATCTGTTTTATACATTCCTTTTTTCCGTTCTCTTTTTAATTCAGGGCGCAGGTCTGTGTCAACCGTAAGAAATATTGCTTCTCCTCCGGTATTTTGTATCTCAATCCAGACATGGCAATCTTTTATTGGTTCGTTTATTTCATATATCAGCCGAATGACAAGATCTTTGTCGTAAGAAAAAATTGACGATCTGTTGCTTTTCTGGGGATTGATAAAAATTTTTCTTAAATTAACTTTTTTTGAGAGATCTTTTTTTTGTTTAAAAATTATCCCCTCGATCGAACTTTTTGTCTGCGTCGGAGTATATTTTTCAACCACGTCTTTAGGCGATCCTGAAGCGATCACCCTGCCTTTTTCAAGCAGTATGCATTTATTGCAAAGCCTTACCACCGCTCCCAGATCATGGCTTACAAAGAGCACGGTCCGGCCGCTTTTTAAGGAAACTTCCTCCATCTTTTTTAAGCTTTTCTTTCTAAAATTTATATCACCCACGGCCAAAACTTCGTCCAGGAGCAGTATGTCCGGGTTTAAATTCACCGCCACGGCAAACGCCAGCCGCACATGCATGCCTGAAGAGTAGCGCTTAACCGGCGTATCAATGAAAGTTTTAATTTTTTCTCCAGAAAAATCAACAATTTCATCAAATTTTTCTTTTATTTCACTTTTTTTCATACCCAGGATCGCTCCATTAACAAACACATTTTCCCTGCCGGTTAATTCAGGATTAAAACCAGTGCCAACTTCCAGCAGACTGGCTACCCTTCCGGCAATTTTTATCGCTCCTTCTGTCGGCGGCGTGATCCTTGATAAAATTTTAAGCAAAGTACTTTTCCCTGAGCCGTTTTCTCCGATAATTCCCAAAATTTCCCCCTGCCTCACTGAAAAATTCACATCCTTTAACGCCCAGAAATCCTGTTTTTTACCTCTTTTTATTTTATTTTTTACAAATCTTAAAGGATGTTTAATTATCTCGTCAAAAGTATCCCGAAAATAATAAGAAACATCGGTGCCTCCTTTAATTTCAAATTTTTTCCCGATTCCCCTTACTTTGATAATAGTTTTAGCCATAAACCCTAAATTATATCAGCAAAATATCGCTCGGTCTTCTTGAATCTAAAAGCCCCGATCAAAAATACCAGCACGCTTACAACACAAGCCGAGAAAAGCAAGCCCCAGCTTATAGGTTTATTTCCCAGCAGTCCGGCTCTGGCCGCCTCAATCACTCCGGCCATCGGGTTTAAATTCATCACCCAATAGAATCTTCCTCTTAACAGTTCCGAGGGATAAATAACCGGCGTGGCATACATCATCAATTGAATAAAGAAAGATAACGCGTGGCGTAAATCCCTGTACTTTATGTTCAAAGAAGCCACGATAAAACCCAGACCTGACGCCGAAAGAAACACAATAAAAGTTAGTAAGGGCATCAGAATAATTCCTGTAAGCTGGGGCGTTATTTTATAATAAATCATAAATCCAGCCATGATCACTAAAGATATGCCCAAATCCAAAAGAGGCGTAGCCGCAGACGAGATTGGCAAAATCAGCCGCGGAAAATAGACTTTATTGATTAAACCCGCGCCGCCAATCAATGAGTTGCCTGTATTATTCAGCGAATTAGTAAAATAAGTCCAGAGGGAAACTCCGATTAAAGAAAAAAGAGGGTAGGGAATGCCCTCTGAAGGAATCTGGGCCAGTCTTCCGAAAATAAAATTAAATATTACCACCGTGGTAATAGGACGGATAAAAGCCCAGACGATTCCAATTAAAGTCTGTTTATAGCGGACTTTAATGTCGCGAACGATAAATACCCAAATTAGCTCGCGAAAACGCCACAATTCGTTAAGATCGATCCCTTCCCAGCCTTTTCCCGGCGGCTTTATCACCATTATGTGTTTTTTTTTATTTTTTCTTTTCATTTAGTCTTTTTAAATCAGCGTCCACCATCATTGCCACCAGCTCCCTGAATTTTACTTTCGGTTTCCACTTTAATTCCTTTCTTGCTCTGCTGGCATTGCCGCGCAAGCCGTGAATTTCCGCCGGCCGCTTGTAAGTCGGATTGATAATTATGTGTTTTTTCCAATTTTTTATTCCCGCGCAGTTAAAAGCTGTTTCTAAAAAATCTTTGACGCTGTATTTTTTTCCGGTCGCGACGACATAATTCCCGGGCTTTTTTTGCTGCATCATTTTAAACATCGCTTCCACATAGTCTCCGGCAAACCCCCAGTCCCTTTCTGCTTCTAGGTTGCCAAGAGTTATTTTATCCGCCAGCCCTAATTTAATTTTCGCCACTCCTTCGGAAATTTTTCGCGTAACAAAATCCTGGCCTCGCAATGGAGACTCATGGTTAAACAAAATTCCGTTGCAGCAGAATAATCCATAACTCTCCACGTAATTATTGGCTATCCAATAAGCGTAAAGTTTTGATATCCCGTAAGGGCTTTGAGGAGCGAAAGGCGCGTTTTCATCCTGCAATTCACGGCCGTTATTTCCAAACATTTCGCTGGTTGAAGCCTGATAAAATTTTGTGTTAGGCGTAAAATTTCTGATCACGTTTAATAAATACAGCGGCCCCAGCGCGTTTGTTTCCGTGGTTAATTTTGGCTGGTCCCAGGAGGCTCCTACAAAAGATTGAGCCGCTAAGTTATATATTTCATCCGGCCAGGTATTTCTTATTATGTTTATAAGAGAAGCCTCATCAGTCATATCTCCGAGCACAAACTCAATTTTGTTTGTTATTCCCAGGTAGTCCGTATTATAAAAATTCAAATTTAGGCGCCTGGGAACCATTCCATAAACCTTATAGCCCTTTTTTAACAAATACTTAGCCAGATAAGGGCCGTCCTGCCCCAGCACTCCTGTTATTAAAGCTTTTTTCATGCTCGTATTAGTTATTCAAGAATCTTTAATAAACGTCTTATGCTCCCGGAAGCAATCCTTTTAAATCGAGAAGCAAGAGTTGTTTCTTTCAATATTTTTTGAACATAGCTTAGCCATTTAGGATTCGTTTTTTTTACCCAGCGCAAAAGCCTGCCTCGATTTAAAATACCTAATGCCTGCATTTGATTTATACCTCCCAAAGCACTGCGCCGATACTCCTCTGAATCCGGATTCAAATATTTGATTGTTGCTTTTACCTGCATTATACATTCCCTCTGTTCTTCGTCCTTTGCTTTTTCAATTATAATATCTCTTATTTTTCGCTTCCAGCGGCTCGCTTTGTTCATTACCTGATGATAATGAAAAACATCTTCAGCTTTTCCGTAGCGGAATCCATTCTGCTCTACCAGCTCGGCCAAAATCACATCTTCAATGCGGTATAGATAATCATCTTTTACCCCGGGAAGCACTTTTCTAAAGGCTGCTTTTCTACCCATCTGACTTCCTGAAAGAGCTTTTCTTGAGGTATAAAGAAGATAATCCGCCAAAATTGTTATGTGCTGACGACATTGAAACCAGTCATATTTACCCCGGTATCTGTTCATATTTTTAAACCATCCTTTTGGCAAATAAACATCCGTGTGCAAATATACAAACCATTTTGTCTCCACCTTTTCTATCAATTTTCTAATGCTATAGCCCAGGCTCCTGTATTTTGTGTGATTGTATATTTTAACTCTGGGAAATTTCCTGGCGATCTTAAGAGAATTATCTACGCAGCCTCCGTCCCCGATCAACAAACGATTTATGGGAATTTCCCGATAAAATGATATTAAATTCTTCCCCCAGAGCTCGTTAGTATGTATCAGGGGAATAATTACATCCACCGCCCCGCCCGGTTCCTTTAAATATCTGTCAATAAATTTTTCTTTAGAGTAATATCTTCTAAAAATTGAAATTTGGCCCTTAGCGTTTTTTGATTCCCTTGTAAGAATACTCATTTAATAAACACAAAAATATATTTTATTTGCTAAAATATCATTTTATAGTATACATTATTATGGTGCTGGTCAACACATACTTAAGCGCATTTGTAATCTTTGTTTGCCTTTTCAATAGCAAATTATTTCCCCATGATCAAATTAACCAAATCCACTTTTTTAAACGAACAAGAAACACGAAAAAAACTGGCCCAGTTTATCTCGCAAGCAAATTTTTTAAGCATGGGCCGGGAATGTCTGAAATTTGAAAAATCATTCGCGAAAAAGCAAAAACGAAGATACGCGGCAATGGTTTCTAACGGAAGCATGGCCAATCTTATTTTGATTCAGGCCTTATTGAATCTGGGAAAACTTAAAAAAGGGGACAGGATTGGAGTCTCGGCCCTTACCTGGGCCACAAACGTTATGCCGGTGATTCAGCTGGGGTTAAAGCCTGTAGCCCTGGATTGCGAACTTGAAACCCTTAATATTTCGGCGAATATTTTAAAGAAGATAAGGAAAAAAATTAAAGCTCTTTTCTTAACCAATGTTCTCGGATTTTCCGATCAGATTAACCAGGTAAAAAGATGGTGCGGCGAGCGAGGCGTTATGCTCCTGGAAGATAATTGCGAGTCCCTGGGTTCCAGGATGAATGGAAAACTGTTGGGAAATTTTGGAATTGCCTCCACCTTTTCTTTTTTTGTGGGTCATCATTTATCAACCATTGAAGGCGGAATGATTTGCACAAACAACGCGGAGCTTCACCAAATGATATGTTTAACGCGCGCTCATGGATGGGACCGCAACTTAACCAGGTTTCAGCAAAAAGCGATTAGAAGAAAAAATAAAATTGTTCCTTTTTTCGCCCGCTATACCTTTTATGATCTTGCCTTTAACGCCAGGCCCACGGAAATAAACGGATTTATTGGCAATTTACAAATTAAGTATTGGGATGAAATTGTAAAAAAAAGAGAAAATAATTTTCGCATTTTCCAAAAAATAATTCAGGCCAATCCTGATCTTTTAGAGCTAAAGGTTGATCATCTGGAAAAAATTTCAAATTTTGCCATGCCGGTTGTCTGTAAAAATAAAAAGCTTTTTCAAAAATATAAAAAGAAATTTGAAGTAAATAATGTAGAAATTAGGCCGGTCATTGCCGGGAATATTACCAGGCAACCCTTTTATAGAAAATATCTTAAAAACACGCAGCCCTGTAAAAATGTTGATTTTATTCATACAAACGGCTTTTATTTTCCCAATAACCCGGAACTGACCAGGCAAGAGATCGGTTTATTGTCCAGGCTGATTAGCAGGCAATAAATTTAATTGTTGACAACAAATATTTCAATGCTTAATAAACCTCAATCCCTTGAAAAGCTGATCCTGGGAAAACTGCGCGCCGTTCTTCCGGATAAAAATATTGTTTATGCTTTGTCTGAACCTAAGTTTAACGGCCGTGAATTAAGCAATCTCAAACAATGCCTTGACACTGCCTGGGTCTCAACCGGTGGAGAATTTATCGACGAATTTGAAAAAAAAATAGCCCGATTCACTAAAATTAAATATGTCACAGCCGTGGTCAACGGCACGGCCGCGCTTCACGTCGCGCTTCTTCTTATAAACACGAAACCTGGCGACGAAGTCTTGATTCCCGCCCTTACCTTTGTAGCCACAGCCAACGCCATAAGCTACCTGGGCGCCATTCCTCACTTTATTGACAGCGAGGAAAAAACTTTAGGAGTAGATCCGGAAAAACTGAAAGAGTATCTTAAAAAAAACGCTGTTATTAGAAATAATGCCTGTTATAACAAAAAAACAAAACGGCCGATTAAAGCTCTGGTCCCCATGCATACCTTCGGCCACCCGGTTGATCTTGATCCCTTAAAAAAAATCTGCCGAAATTATCGAATTATTCTCATCGAAGACGCGGCCGAAGCCCTGGGTTCTTTCTACAAGGGTAAGCATGTCGGGCATTGGGGGAAATTATCAATCCTGAGCTTTAACGGCAACAAAATTATTACCACCGGCGGCGGCGGCGCTATTTTAACCAACAATAAAAACTTAGCCGAACAAGCCAGGCACATTACCACCACAGCCAAAGTCGATCATTCCTGGGCGTATTATCATAACCGCGTGGGCTTTAATTACCGCCTGCCGAATCTTAACGCCGCTCTTGGATCGGCTCAGATCGACCAACTTCCCCGGTTTATTAAAAACAAAAGAAAACTCGCCAGGCGCTACGCTCAAGTTTTTAAAACATTAAAAAATCAGGTTCAATTTTTCCAAGAAGCTGAATTTTCAAAAAGCAACTATTGGCTGAACGCCATTCTTTTGAATCCTGGTGAAGCCAAACACCGGAATAAGATTTTAAATCATACCAACAGGAATAACATTTTAACCCGGCCGGCCTGGAATCTTATTCACACCCTTCCCATGTATCGAAAATGCCCCCGGATGGAGGATCTTTCCTGCGCTAAAAGCCTGGCTTCCCGCATCATAAATCTTCCAAGTAGCGCTTTTCTGTATGAACTAAGCACCAAACATGCCTAAAAGAATCTTAGTTACCGGAGCCGAGGGATTCATCGGCTCGCATCTAACCGAAAAACTTGTCCGATCAGGCTATAAAGTAAGAGCCTTTGTCCTTTATAATTTTATGAATTCCCGGGGATGGCTTGATTGCGCGGACCCAAATATAAGAAAATCACTGGATATTTTTTTTGGCGACATTCGCGATCCTTACGGAGTAAAACTGGCCATGAAAAATTGCGACTGCGTGTTGAACCTCGCCGCGCTTATCGGCATCCCGTATTCTTATCAGTCGCCGGATATGTATGTCGACACTAATGTTAAAGGTGTTTTAAATATCCTTCAGGCCGCCCGCGAGCTTAAAACGAAAAAAATTATCCATACCTCCACCAGCGAGGTTTACGGAACGGCTCAATCGATTCCCATCACCGAAGAACATCCGCTCCAGGGGCAATCTCCTTATTCCGCCACTAAAATCGCCGCCGATCAGTTGGCGCTTTCTTTCTACCGGTCCTTTGATATTCCGGTCGGAATAATCCGGCCTTTTAACACTTACGGTCCCAGGCAGTCAACCCGGGCCATAATCCCCACCATTATCACTCAAATTTTAAGCGGCAGAAAAAGCATTGAACTGGGCTCGCTTACCCCCACCAGAGATTTCAATTATATAAAAGACACGGTTGCCGGCTTCATAAAAGCCCTAAAAACAGACAAAATAATTGGTGAAATCGTAAATCTTGGCGGCAATTATGAAATATCAATCAAAAACACCGCCCTGCTCATCGCTAAAATAATGGACAAAAAAATTAAATTAAAGAAACAAGGCAAGCGACTGCGCCCGCTAAAAAGCGAAGTTAAAAGACTTAGGGCCTCGAATAAAAAAGCCAGGCAAATTCTTGGCTGGAAGCCCGATTATCAGGGGCTATCCGGCTTTGAAAAAGGACTCAAGGAAACCATCGCCTGGTTCAGTGAAAAGAAAAATCTAAAACATTACGATAAAACCAATAAATATACAATTTAATGACCAGAAAGCTTAAGCGCCATTGCCTCGGCTTGTTTCTTTCCCAGGGCGTCTCTCTTTCCAGCTGGGAAGAATCAGGTCTGCTCCAGCGCGAAATTGAACCGTATAATCTGCTGGCCGCCCGCTTTAAAAAAATCTATATTTTTTCTTATGGCGGCAATAGTGAAAAAAAATATCAAAACAGATTGGCGAAAAATATAAAGATCATTCCTAACTCTCAAAAAACTCACCACTCCCGCTACGTATATCTTATGCCTTTCAGACATAAAAGAATAATCAGGCTCTGCCGTTTTTTAAAAACCGAACAAATCTCCGGATCCAAAGCGGCCATCCTTGGAAAAATCATCAACCCCAAAGCCCGGCT
>JAHKAQ010000031.1 GCA_018825765.1 Patescibacteria group bacterium | reverse complement strand
TAAACGAAGGATAATAAAATTCTTTGGTGTATTTATGACAGTCGTCCCAGGCGTAACGCATGGGCGTATGGCAGTAGCAGATATGAAGAGTCCCGGGCTTGGTAATCACGCCTTTAGCGTAGCTTGAGGAATCAGAAAGAACCACGTCGTAGTGGGAAAGATCAAACTGCTCCACGGCCATGGGCATGAAAATAGGAAAGAGACGATGTTCTTTTCTGGAAAGAGGAATTTTCTGGAGGAAGGAGGTGCGGATATCTTTTTTGCCAAAAGCTTTGTTTAGAAGTTTGTGATCATAGACAAGCGTGTAAATCGGCGCACGGGGGAAAAGCTCTAAAAAACATTCCAGCACTCTTTCGGCCCCTCCGTATTGGACAAGATAATCATGAATCAGAGCGATTTTCATGGGAGAGCGTTACAATGAAAAGTTTAAACTGCCAGGCTGATCATTCTACTCTTCTTCTTTGAAAAATAGTAAACGGGGTTTTGGCGATAATAGCTAAATCCATGGTTAGAGACCAATTTTCCATGTAATAAACATCCAGACGGACTTCTTCCTCAAAATCAAGATCGCTTCGGCCGGATATTTGAGCCAGCCCGGTAATACCAGGCTTGATATAGAACATGCGCTGCTGATCATAATTAAACTTATCTACTTCATAGGTCATATGAGGACGATAGCCCACCACGCTCATATCGCCTTTTAAGACATTAAGAAACTGCGGAAGTTCATCCAGGGAATAGCGACGGATAAATTTACCCAGACGGGTTACGCGCGGGTCGTCTTTTATCTTGTGAAGCGGACTTTTTTTTCTGGTATTTTTTTTCTGGTCTTTTTCCAATTTTCTTAATATTTGATTGCCCTTTTGAGTGCCGAATTCGCCGTCGCAAAGCTGGGCGTTAAGCGAGCGAAATTTATAGCAGATAAATTTTCGTTTGCGGTAACCGCAACGGTAATCTTTGTAGAAAATCGGGCCGGGGGAATCTAATTTAATGGCGATAGCGATTAAAAGAAACAGCGGCCAAAAAACCAGAAAGAAAAGGACGGAAAAAACAATGTCGAAAATTCTTTTTAAGACTTTGCCCCAGCCGTCGAGCGGAGTTTTATTTAATTCAATAACCGGAAAATCCGCGACCTGCCTTATGGAAATATTAGTGGCGTGAGCCTGAAACAGATTGGGAATGTAGCGATAATCTATTTTGTAGATATCACTGAAGCGAACCAGCATATTAACTTTGGATTTTAAGAGTTCCGGGTCGCACTGAATTATTTCATCGATGCCGCGCCGGTCTTTTATTTTCTGCAATCTTTCCCAGGTAAAATCTTCAAGCACGGCCGTGGTTTTATAGCCCAGACTGGGTTTTTGGTTGAAATATTTTTTAATGTCCTGACTGATGCTATTTTTACCTATAAGCAGGATGCGGTGAATGCCAATGCCGCGGTGAACAGCTAAAAGCCCCTGAACGACGCGCACAATGGTTCTTATGATGGCGGCGGAGGCAGTGATTAAAATCCAGGTTAAAAGAATGATAAAACGGGAGGAAAAAAATTCCCGATTAAGAAACAGCACGATTATAACAATAAGGAAGGCGGAGGAGCTGGCGATAAGAATTTTATAGAATTCTCTAAGCCGGCCGCGGGTGGCCTTCATGGAGTAAAGGCCTTCGATGGCAAAAATCAAAACCACGAAAGGAGCGACGATTAAAACTGTTTTTAAGAAACTTTGAAAATTGATTTCATAAAGCACGGGATAGCTTTCCAGCACAAGAGGATGGAAGCGAAGATAATAAGCGAACAGGGCGGAGAAAACAATCACTAAATAATCAAGAGGCACTAGAATGGCGTTGAAAAAAATTTCGGATCTTTTCATGAGCGGTTTTATTGGAGATTTACGGGGATGAGTATTCAGCCGTTTTTTTAAAAGAAGAAGCGGCAAAAAATACCAGTTAGTTTATGGTATTATATTATACCGGTTTTGGAAAATAAAAAACATCTTAACTTAACCATACTCCAGACAAGCTATAAGCCGGATTCTGTGTCCGTTCGCTTCTTAAACGCGCTGTTGCCTGGCAGTTTCGGGAAGCGGGCTTAAGAAGCGAACGGATGACGACTATTTATCTTGGCTTAACATCTCTGTTAAGCTCATGCGGCATTCCCCGCTTTTTAGCGGGACACAGCCTTGCATTAGGCAGGGTTTACCACGAACCGCCGTTGCCGACGGCTGAAAATCGCAGCTAAAAATTAGCATCGATTTACTTTTCACCTTTGTTTGGCGCTGATTTCTACTCTTGATTATTGATACGAACAAGAGCGAAAATCAGCGCCAAATAGTATAGTCTCTGTGGCACTTTCCCGTTTCTAGAAATTGCTTTCTAAAAAGGTGGGGATTACCCACTACCGCGACCCATCCAGGTCTTTGGGGATTTTTAGAGTTTATGCCTGGCGTTTATTTTAGGGGTCTTATGTTTGTAGAAAGGTCAGTAAATTGAAAGAAAAAAGACCCAAAAAACTGGATGGGAATGTCCGGACTTTCCTCCCTGTTTTATACGTAAAAGATCGGTTTTTAGGCCAATTTTAACGAAAAACAGAGCAGTCGTCCGCTTAATCAGGAGTATGGTTAAATAGATCG
>JAHKAQ010000030.1 GCA_018825765.1 Patescibacteria group bacterium | reverse complement strand
CTGCACTTTATTTTTTATTTTTACCAAACTATTATATACGCCTACCAGAAAAATTACGGCTATTATAAGCAAAAAAAGAATTAAGCCGACTAGCATATTTTTTTTGAATAATTAGTAATTTTCCACAAAATCAGGGAATAATATTATTATACATTATTGCTTATTTTAAGCAAACAGGTAAAATATAGAAAGAGAACAATATTTTGACTTATGTTTTTGGAGTTTGATCTTGAAAAATACGCGATCGTGATTATCCCCTCTTTTATGTGGGCTTCGGCTCAGATAATTAAATTTGTTGTCTATTCTCTTAAACACGGGGTAAATTGGAAATATTTATTTGAATACGGGCATATGCCCAGTTCGCATACGGCCTGCCTTACTTCGCTGGTCTTTACCACGGGTTATTATCAGGGAATTGATTCGCCGGTTTTTGCTGTAGCGGCTTCGATTGGGCTTTTAACAATTTACGACGCGGTGAAACTTAGAACTTACATCGGGGATTATGGAAAAACCATTAACCGGTTTTTAAAAGAAAGCGGGAAAAAGTATCCGCGGCTTAAAGAGCGGGTGGGGCATACCATGGACGAGGCAGTAACAGGCGCGTTTTTGGGAATAGTAGGTTCTTTTATTTTAATTGAGATTTTAAAATCTTTAACCGGATAGAGAAACGGTAAAAATATGTTTCATGTCAAAAGGGTAGAAAAGAAAAAGCAATACGAGGTTTTTTTAGCGGCGGCGCCAGAATTTATGGGCGGCCGTTTTTTGCAATCATATGAATGGGGTGAATTTTTAAGACAGGCGGGACATCCGGTGGACCGCGTGCTTATTAAAGATGGGGATGGAAAGCTTTGGGGACGGGCCACGCTCGTCTGGACGAGGTTTTTTTGGGGAGCTCGTTACGCTTATTGCGCTTTTGGACCGGAGCTTGATTACAAAAATACTTCTAAAAAGAATTTGACCTTTATTTTTAAGGCTTTGGGCCAGTTTACGCGCTTGGAAGGCGGGATGTTTTTTCGGTTTAATCCGCCGGTTTTAAAGACTGGGGATGTTTTTTCCGCCGGCGAACTGGAAGAAGTCTGTTTTTGGGAATCTCAAGCTAAAAGCCGGCAAGTAGAGCAGACTTTATATTTGGAACTTGGGGCTGGAGAACAGGAGCTTCTGGCTCAAATGAAAAGCAAGACCCGGTATAATATACGGCTGGCCAGGAAAAAGGGGCTGGAAGTGGCGGTGGGATTCTCTAAAAAAGAGCTTGGAGTTTTTCTTGGACTCGCGAAACAAACCAGCAAGCGGAACAGATTCGATCTTCACGCGGACGCGTATTATGAGAAAATGGTCCAGACATTGGGCCGGCTGGGAATTCTAAGAATTTGGACGGCCAGTTTTTCCGGTCAGCCAATAGCGGCTAATTTGATGATTTATTACAAAGACACAGTAACTTACCTGCACGGAGCTTCTTCGGATGAACATCGGGGGCTGATGGCGCCTTATCTTTTGCATTGGCAAGCGATAAAACAAGCCCGGGAACAGGGTTTTAAATATTATGATTTCTGGGGCGCAGACGAAAAAAAATGGCCCGGGGTAACCAGATTTAAGCTGGGTTTTGGCGGGAAAACCCAGCGCTTCGCGCCAACTCTTGAAATGGACACCAGCGGGTTAAAATACAAAATTTACAGGTTTTCGCGAACTGTTTTGGGAAAATGAGAAAACAGCCTCCTGGAAAGCGGCGTTATGAAAGAAACTAGCTGCCTAACAATTTAAGGGCGGTTTTTATTTTGTCGCTGGTTTTTTTAAGATCAGGGCTAATTTTTTTTAGGACGGCCGCGGCCTGGGCCTGACTGTAACCTAAAGAAATAAGGGCGTCCAGGGTTTCAATATCCGAAACAGCCTTTTTGCCCGGGCTTTTGGAGGTATAGGGCAGGCGATCAACTTTTGTTTTAAGCTCTAAAATGACTCTTTGGGCGGTTTTTTTGCCAATACCCGAGACTCTGGTCAAGACAGAATCATCAGCCGAAGCGATTGAAGCGCAAATTTCTTTTGGTCCGGCCTGGGCTAGAATAGCCTGAGCTCCTTTCGGGCCGATGCCCGAGACTGAAATAAGCAGTTCGAAAAGCTCCAGTTCCTGTTTTTTAAAAAAACCGTAAAGGTCAAGAGCGTTTTCTCTGACAGCTAAATAAGTAAAAAGCTCAATCGGACGGCCGATTCTGGTTTTGGCTATGGCTATTGGATTTAAATATATCTTAAACCCGAGGGCCGCGGTCTGGATGATAAGGTAATTGGGTCCCTGACTGGCTATTTTCCCTTTAATTTTTGAGATCATAAATTAGCTTTAACTGTTTACTTTATTGGTTTGTCATGTTAATACTACTATATTATTAAAATTTAAATCAATTTTTATGCCAATTAAAAAAGCGGCGAAAAAATTCATTAAAACCAGCGCCAGAAAGAGAGAAAGGAATTTAAAGGCAAAAGAACGAGTAAGAAGCCTGGTGAAAAAAACACGCGGACTCGCTAAAGAAAATCGAATAGAAAAAGCGAGAGAGGCCTTCTCAAAGGCGGTTAAAGCCATTGATAAGGCGGCGCAGAAAGGGGTGTTGAAAAAAAATACGGCGGCAAGAAAAAAGAGCCGGTTAAGCCGGCTGCTCAGGAAAAAATAATAAAAAGATCCAGGGCGGTGTCAATTTCTGTGGCGCCGCTTTTAGTTGACTGGTCAATTTGAGCCAATTTTTGGTAGAGGATTTTTAGTTTTTTAAGAGTAAAGCGACCAAGAAACTGGCTGGCCTTTTTGACAACAAAAGGATGCAGGGAGGTTTTTTGGGGAATTTGGGGAAGAGGAATCCCCTTTTCCTGGGCGGATTTTATTTTTAAGAGATTCCTGAACTGAAAAACAACCATGGCAAAGATATAGAAAGGATCGTCACCAAATCGTAAATGGCGATGAGCGAGAGAAAGAGCGGTTTTTTTGTCTCCCCGGCCCAGGGCGTCAATGGTTTTAAAAATATCACCAGCCAGCGCGAAACTTGTTATTTGTTCCAGGTCCTGGGTGGTTACCAGCTGATTTTTTTTATAGTTTTTTAGTTTATATAACTCGTTCATGGCCGGCCAAATCTGAAAATTAACCAGAAAGCTAAGCTGATTCAGCTGGCTTCTTTGAATGTGTAACTTTAATTTATGAGCCTGTTTTTCCAGGAAAGTCACAAATTCGTGGTTCTTGGGTAAGGGATATTCTGTTGAGCGGCGGGCGGTTTTTTTTATCAAGCGAAACAGGGTTGAATTTTTTTGAGGCTTAACGTCGAAAAAATAAATTAAGATTTCAGGATTTTCTTCGAGACCGGGATTGGTTTTGAAAATATTTTGAATTGATTTTTGGTTTAATGAATTGAGGGCGGTTAAAACATCAGAAAAAATAATAATCTTTTGGGAAACAAAAAGATCCCGGGCCGAGAGTAATTGGCTGATGTTTGAGGGTGGAGGGAGGTTAGAAGAATCAAAAAAAGAGAGACTCGCGCCCTGTTTTTGGGCGGCGGTTTTTATTCTCTGTTTTTTCTTAAACAGAGAATAGGTGTTAGGACCGTAATAGAGAAAAATCATGGGTGAAATAATAAAAAGTCGTAAACAGCTTAGGGAAGAGTTTATTTAAGCCCTGGACTCTTGGCTGGATTAGGCTGGATTTATTGAACCCATTTTAATTTCTGACCAGGTTCCAAGATTTCAACCCAGATTTGGCCAGGGATGAATTCCAGCTCCTGGCCGTCTTCTTTAGTAAATTTTAATTTAGCCGAGTTAACGCAAACTAATTCATTACCAATAACGCAGTTGCCTTTTTTCTTTTCCCATTTGCCTTTAAACTCCCGTCCTTCGATAAAAGCGCGCATCTCGCCTTCGCCTTCTATGTCGACATCATTATATTGGCCTTCGATTTGGCGGGAAGTAGCGAAAAGAACAATAATATTTTTAGGAGCTATTCGCTGGTTGTTGCTTCGGTCAATGTCGGGCTTACCGTCCCAGGAGCGAAGATAGGAGTTTGTTTTGGGATCATAAGTGTAATCCGCGCGGAATGGTCCGGCGAAACCAATAGTCAGCTGGCCGGGGTTGCCTCTTTCGTTTAATAGGCTTTCCTGGCGGTGCGGATAGCCTTCAAAGTGATTTTCAATGCGATAGCCCAGTTCTTTGGCCGCGTTCAGCAGACCGTCATAAGAGGTGAAACCGTTATCCGGCGCGGGAATGCCGGCTTTTCTAAAAAAAGCGCCAGCGGGATTTCTCATGGCGTCAAGATCAGGGACAGTGTTGGTATTTTTTAACATATCAAGGGCGAAATGAGATCCTCCCCAATGAGCTAGCATGGCGTCCAAACCTTTGGCGAGAGTAATGTAGTCATGGCGAGCGCTCCGGATAGAGCCGATTTCTTTGGGTGAATTACAAACAAAAACTCCCATTAAACGGGTAATGGAAGCGGTAATTACCGGCATTTCAAAAACCATATCAGCTTCACTTATGCCGGATAAAGGGCGAACGCTTTTATCCGAAGCAAGCATTACAGCTATGGGCCGCCGGTTTTTATTTTCCATGGGATCGCATTTTAAGCCGGATAAAGGACTTATTTCGCTGGGATTGAGCGGCTCCTGCCTTTGCTCAAGATTAGGAAATTCAGCGCTGTAACTGCTTCCTTTTTTAGTTTCAGCAGATGTCCCCTGTTCATCGCTCCCCTGCTGTTTGCTTTTGCTGGTTATTTTTGCTGTCACAACAAGAGCGATCACCACAAGAATAACAACAGCGGTGATGATTTGGGTTTTTCTTGAAGTTTTAAGCTTCTGGATAAAAGTTTTCATCTAGATTTCTTACTTTTAATAATTATAATTACTAAAAATGATTATTTTTGACAATAAGCACAATAAAAGGTGCTTCTTTGACCCTGTTTTATACTTTTTATAATATTAGCACACTTTTTACATCTTTTACCAGCCCTTTTATATACAGCCAGGGAGCGTCCAAAACAGCCTTTTTGTCCGGACGAATCACGATAATCGCTAATGGAAGTGCCGCGAAGATTAACAGCTCTTTTTAGAATATCTTTAATAGAGGAATGGAGTTTTTTTATTTGCGCGGGGTTTAGGTTCGCGGCTTTAATTTTAGGGCTAAGTCCGGCCTGGAACAGAATTTCCGAAGCGTAAATATTGCCAATGCCGGAGATTATTTTTTGATCCATGAGTAAAGTTTTCAGAGGCTTTTTTGAGTTTTTTAAGAGTTGCGCCAGATTTTGGGGAGTAAAACCTGATTTCAGAGGTTCAGGGCCAAGCGGTCCCAGGCCGAAGCGGGCCGGATTGTTAGTGATTTTTGCGGCTGGCGCCGGAATAAGGCGCAGACGTCCAAATTTTCTTAAATCGGAAAAAGCAAGCCGGGAATGATCGGTGAAATGAAGAATGAGGTGGATATAGCGGTTATATTTGTCCCGGGTAAAGGCTTTTTTCTGGCGCGGCGCGGGGTTTTGAGGTTTATAAAGAAGGTGGCCGGTCATTTTAAGATGAACCCAGAGAGTTTGCGCAAGGGCCCGGGTTTTTGATGGATTAGCGTTTGAGATTTCAATAAGCAGGTTTTTGGCGCGGCGAAGCACGCGGGTTATAATGGTGTTTTTTATTCGGGCTTGAAGTTTTTTGGGGGTTATAGGGGTTTTGGTCGAAGGAGGATCGACTATTTCAAGCATTTTAGGATGATCAGTCCAAAGGGATTTTATTTTTTTTCCCACAATTTGGCGATTAAGACCGCGTTTTATGGTTTCAACTTCAGGGAGTTCAGGCATGAGGATAAAGTTAGAGCGAGTTATTTGGAAATTTTTTGCAAAAACCTGAAGATTCCTGACAAAAGCCTATCCAACAGCCGGGTTGTTTATAGATAACAGATAGTGGCCGGGGGCTTAGTGGATTCATCGAACAAGACGCGTCCGGCCAGCGGGACCTGGTTGAGGACGCGGGTGGAAATTTTTTGGCGCAATTTTTGAGGCAATTCGAACGGAGCGGCTGTCATAAAATCAGTGGTTTGAACGTTCCTGATGAAAATAAGATAGCCTCTGGCCTGAGCGTCGCCTTTAACGCAGGTTACCTGGTGAGAATCAAGCGCGATAACGGTTTGGGATATCCTGAAATACAAATCAGCTTTTTTAAGTTCGTCAATAACAATAGCGTCGGCCTGACGCAGGGTTTCCAGTTTTTCAGGAGTTATTTTTCCTAAAATGCGTATGGCCAGACCAGGCCCGGGGAAAGGCTGACGCTCCACTATTTCTTCGGGCAGATTAAGTTTTCGGCCAATGGCGCGCACCTCGTCTTTGAAAAGATCTTTGAAGATTTCGATTATCCGTCCCTGTTCCATGAGTTTTACTACTTCAGGAGCGCGGTTATGGTGGGTTTTTATGGTGTGAGCCGGAGTATTCTGACCCACGGCTGACTCAATCACATCAGGATAAAGCGTGCCCTGGGCTAAAAAATCTTTGGGGCCAAGATGTTTTTGAAAAACATCAATGTAGGTTTTGCCAATGATTTGGCGGCGTTTTTGGCCTGAAGTTATATTTTCCAGACGCTTAAGAAAGATTTTTTGGGCGTTAACAATTTTTACCGGAGTTTTAAGATATTTCTTAAAACGTTTTTGGACGTTTTGGACCTCATCTTTTCTTAAAAGACCGGTATCAACCATGACGCATTTAAGTCTGGCGCTTATGGCTTTATGCAGAATAGCGGCCATAACGGTCGAGTCTACGCCGCCGGAAATGGCGTGCAGAACGCGACGGCCCCTGGTCTTCCGGCGCAGTTCGCTTATCATGCTTTTTATCAGATTAGCAGTTTTCCAGTTGGGACGCATTTGACAAATACGATTGGCGAAATTTTTAAGGAGTCTGGGGCCTAAGAGCGTATGACTGACTTCGGGATGAAATTGCACGGCGTAAATTTGGCGGTTAAGGTTCGCGATTATAGCGTAAGGGGATTGAGGGGTGGAACCCAGAACTTTAAAGCCTGGAGGCATTTTTTCTATTTCATCACCATGACTCATCCAACAGACGGACTTTTGGGCGGAGATTTTGGCTGTAAAAGAATTTTGTTCGGCCTGGATGGACTTTTTTAAACTTAAACGGGCCTGGCCATATTCTTTTTTTAGCGCTCCTCTTATGACCTGGCCTTTGAAACGCCGGGTAATTAACTGAAGGCCGTAGCAAATGCCCAGAATGGGCAAACCAAGATCATAAACCGCGGGATCTGGACGGGGCGATGCTTTTTCATAAAGACTTTTGGGGCCGCCGGAAAAAATGAGGCCGCGGGCGTTTAGTTTTTTTATTTTTCGGGCCGGGAAATCAAAAGCGTGAATTTGAGCGTAAAACCCTAAACTTCTAAGACGGGTAGCGATAAGCCGGGTGGTCTGGGAGCCAAAATCAAGAATGATTATTTTTTCAAGTCGTTGAATATCCATGATCCGGTTTTATAAATTAACAAGATTTAATAATTGGATTGTAGCGGGAAGGAGATAAAACGCAAATCGCGGGAAACGCGGGAGCGCCCAGCGCGCTGGGCATAAGGGCTTATTTTTGCGAAATTGCGTCTTTTGAGATAAAATTAGAAAGTAATGGAAAAAAGCCGGGGGCAAACAAGCGGTTAGGTTAAAAGTAAAATAAAAAATAAATGGCTGTCTCAAGAAAGATCCTGAGCAAGAAGGATCAGGCAGGTTTCGACACCATGCAAACCAGAGACGCTTTAAAGAAGCTTCGAACTTCGTCTGAAGAGGAGCAAGCTTCGCTTTTGGCTAAAAGCCTGGGGCTGCCATATCTTGATTTGAATATTTACCCGCTGGGAATCGAGACTTTAAACACAGTCAAGGAAGAATACGCTAGAAAAGGACATTTTGTGGTAATTGGAAGGGCGGGGAAAAATATCAGAATAGCGATTACAGACCCCAGGAAAGAAGAAACGCGAACAGCCATGAAAGAACTTGAACAAAAAGACGGCTATACTATCCAGCAATACCTGGTGTCGCGGACCGGTCTTGAGCGGGGCCTGGAAAAATACCGTTTGTTTAATCTGGGAGAAAGCCTGGAGGATATGAAGGTCAGCCTTTCAGGCGAGGATTTAGAGCAATTTGAAGAGGAAATAAAAGAGCTGGTAGAATTGCAAAAAAGAATCAGTGAATTGCCCACGACCGAAGTTTTAAATGTAATTATTGCCGGAGCGGTGAAAATGGAGGCAAGCGACGTCCACTTAGAGCCGGAAAAAGAGTCGGTGCGGATTCGTTATCGCCTGGACGGAGTTCTGCAGAATATTTCCGTTATTCCGTATAATGTTTATCCTTACGTGCTTTCCAGGGTAAAGATGCTGGCTGAGCTTAAGTTAAATATTCGAGATAAATCCCAGGACGGGCGGTTTGAAATTAAGCTGAGCGATCCGAATACGGAGATTGACGTTCGAGTTTCAGTGTTGCCGGGGAATTTTGGAGAAAATATTGTAATGAGGCTTTTGAATCAAAACATGGCCGGCATTGAGCTTGAAGAGCTGGGGCTACGAGGCCGGGCTTTTGATCAGCTAATTGGCCAGCTTAAAAAGCCCAATGGAATGATTCTTAACACCGGGCCCACGGGGAGCGGGAAAACTACCACG
>JAHKAQ010000003.1 GCA_018825765.1 Patescibacteria group bacterium | reverse complement strand
TCAGGAAGGCGATGGTCTGGCGGTGATTTTTCGCTCCGGTGAGCTTAATTATTTTGTTTAATTTTTTTTGGGCAATGAGTTTTTTAAGTTGTCTTTTCTGGGGACCCTCTCCTATGATTCGACAGATAATGTTTTGGTTTCTTAAGATGTCTATTGCTTTTATGAGATCAGCCGTCCCCTTTCCATGAATCAATCTTCCAATAAAGATTAAATTAAGGCGCGCGATATTATTTTTGGATTTTCCCGGCGCGGGCAGGAAGGCGGCTGGTTTTATGCTCCCAATAAAGGTCGGATCAAAACCAGGATAAATAACTTTTGATTTTCTTTTGGATATTTTTTTGACAAATCGGCAAGCCGAGTCAGAGACGACCACTATTTTATCCGCGGCTTTTAAAACCAGCCAGCCAAGAGTATGATCGTAAATTTGAGCTAAGGCGTCCAGCCAGAAAGTATCCAATTTTGAATAATCTGAGCCATGTTCAACGTGAATCCATTTGATTTTTTTTGATTTGGAAAATTTTAGCGCTAAAAGCGAGGTGCTAAAAAAGCGGGTGTGAGACATGACCAGATCATACTTTTTTTTATGAAGCGCGAAATATTTTTTTAAGAAACCAGGGCGCCAGAATTTAGGCCAGGGGTAATTAGGGATTAACTCGAAGGCGGGGAAGCGGACAACAGTTATCGCTCCTTTTTGTTCTCTGGGCGCGGCTTTAGGGATGTCAGGCGTAAAAACCGTTATTTTGGCGCCTTTTTCCGACAGCCGCTGATTCAATTGATCGATATAGTTTTCCAGACCTCCTAAATGCGGCGGGTAATATGGGGCAAAAACGATTATTTTCATTTTTCAATCAAATATAGCTTATTATATCCATAAGCTTTTATCAGCTTAAGCTTAGGCGCGATTTGATCCATTTCTTCCTGGATAAGCGTGTTTTCAATGGTGGCAAGAAAATACAGCTTATCGTATTTTTCTTTGGCTTTTTCTAATTCTCTGGCGTCCTGGTAATCCATGAATCTTTTGCCTGAAAGGATCATTAACTGGGGCGCCTGAAACCAGCCGTAGGTGAAAATCTGCTCCTGGGGAATGGGTCTGATTAACTCTTTTGTTAAAAGCATGTTTTCCCTGCTTTGCGAGTCAAAGCGCTGTGAAATTGAAGCCAGCGAGCCCTGGGGAATGAAAATCACAGCGGTCAGCACAGCGGCCAGGAGCAATTTGTTTTTTCTTTTTTTCGCGGCAAGTTCGGGCAGGAGGGCGGCGATGGCCAGAGAATAAATAAGTTCGGGAATAAAGAGATAGCGATACCAGGGATCGGCCGTGCCGAACAGCCACCAGAGCAGGAAAAAGCCGGCGAATAAAAAGGCGTGAAAAGTAAAGTGGCCGCGGGAAAGCAGAAGGAAGACGGGAAACGAGAGAGCGATAACCAGGAGCATCAAATAGCCTCCAGGATACAGATCTTTTAAGATTAATATTTTTTCGCCTGTGGTCTTAAAATACTGAACGGCTGACTGCCCAGAAGGTTCGTAAACAAGCTTTAAAACCTGACCCAACCCTCTTGTTTTTTGATGCTTAAACCATTTTTCTTCGGCGGCGCGGCGAATCATCTTTTCGTGATCATTTAGAAGAAGGGCCGGGGCGACTTTAGCATAGGCAAGATATGGCAAGAGAATGATAAAGGACAACAGAAAAATTCGCACAGCTTTCGCGGCGGCGGTTTTGTATTTTTTCCGCCTAATAAGAGGCAGGAGATAGTTTGTAAAAATAAAAAGAAAAAGAACCGGAATTAGCGCCACGATAATATTGGTTTTCGCGTCCAGCGCCAATCCAAATAGAATAAAGCTTGGGAGCAATTTTTTTTTGTGGAGAAAATAAAGGCCGGTAAAAGCCAGACAGGCTGAAAGGATTTCTCCTATGGGATCTATATGCAGCTGGTGATCAAAAATTTTTTTATTCAAGAAAAACAAAACTAGAAAACTGGCGATAAAAATCAGGCGACCTTTGGGATTCTTAAAAAAGAAAAAGGCGGCGAAAGCCAGAAAAGCGATAAAATAAGCAATAAGCATATAGGTCGCGGTAAAATAGTCGGCGCGGCCGGTTAATTTCCAGATTACGGCGGCCGGGGCGTAAAGTTCAGGGCCGGTGCTGATTGGCGGATTAAAGGGGGTGATTTTCGCGCCGTATTGGTAATTAAAGCCGGTGCCGCGGGCCAGGCTCTGATAAGAAAGCAGGTTATAGGAAGCGTCGAAATTAAAACCGGATTTTTGGGCGGCGGCGATTAAAAAAACAACAAAACCAAGAATCAAAAAAATCACAGTAAAGTTGAGGAGTTTATTTTTCATAAAAATTTAAATACCAATAAAAGGCTATTCTTCAAGCTTTATTTATAGTATAAATAAAAGCATGGACTTAGTAAATTGTTGATAAAAAAAATGAAATTTTTAAGTAAGATAAATTTGGGTTTTTTCATGGATTTGGGCGGATCTTTGGAATTATGGAATAGAATTGGGACCTTAAGACGGGAGGTTGTAATCTACAATCAATTAGCCAGAAAATTCAGGCGGATATATTTTTTCACTTACGGCACCAGGCAGGACTTGAACTACGCTGAACAGCTCGCCCCTAATATAAGGATTGTTTTTAAACCCAGGGGTATTCCCGATCTTTTTTATGAATTCTTGATGCCCTTTTTAAAAATAGGAGTAGTAAGAAAATGCGACATTTTAAAAACTAATCAAAATTCCGGAGCGCTGGCGGCGGTTATGGCTAAAGTCCTTTCCCCAAAGGCCAGGCTTGTTATTCGAAGCGGATATATTGGCTCTGAATTCGCCCAGGTAACACGTTTTCCCTTTTTAGCAAAAATATATTTTTATTTTGAACAGGCAATAAGCTACCGGCTGTGCAATCTGGCTTTAATCCCGACAAAGGCTAACCACGCTAAGCTTTTAAGAAAATATCCTTTTTTAAGGGGAAAATTAAAAATCCTGAATAATTTTATTGATACTGGGCTATTCTTTAAAAAACAAGCTGTAAAAAAATATGACATAATTTACGTGGCTCGATTGGATGGGAGGCAGAAAAATCACCAACTATTGTTAGAAGCGGCCAGGAACGAGGATTGGAAAATTCTTTTTATCGGCCAGGGTGACGACAGGGAGCGGCTTTCAAAATGGGCTCAAGATAATAAAATAAACTTAACCATAATAGCCCGGGTTTTGAACGAAAAATTGCCGGATTACTACAATGCTTGCAGACTATTTGTTTCTCCTTCTTTATTTGAGGGAAACCCCAAAGCTATGCTTGAGGCTATGAGTTCGGAACTTCCGGTGATAGCTTTAAGCGTGCCAGGGATAAAAAACATCATAAATCACGGGAAAACCGGGATTTTAGTTGAGAACAGCGCTCTTGATTTGAAAAAAAACATTCAACAGATTCTGAGGGACGAAGAAACGGCAAGGGAACTGGGCCGGAGGGCGCGGCGTTTTGTTTTGAAGAAATTTGCCCTGGATAAATTATTTATCAGGGAACGAAAGATTTATCAAAGATTATTAAAAGGATATGCGAAAAAAAATAATTAAGTGGCTTATTGGGATTGACGATTACCTGATAAAAGTGATTAACACGCTCGCCATCAAGGAAGAGGGCGGAATCCACCCCAAGCACCGGTTGACAAAATATCATAATTTTTTCGTAAACAACATTGGGGGAAAAGACAGGGTACTGGATATTGGTTGCGGCAACGGCTATGTGGCAAATTCGGCAGCCAAAAAAGCAGGCTATGTTTTGGGAATCGATATTTCAAGAAAAAGCATTTTGAAAGCCAGGCGGCAGTTCAGAAGAAAAAATTTAAAATTTGTCTTAGGAGACGCTACAAAATATCCATTCACAAAAAAATGGGACGCGATTATTCTTTCAAATGTGCTGGAACATATCAAAGAGCGAAAGGTGTTTCTAAAAAAGATTAAGCGGCTGGCCGATAAAATTCTTATTCGAGTGCCGATGATAAACCGGGACTGGCTGGTTCTATATAAAAAACAACTGGGGATTTTCTATTTTTCTGATCAGACGCATTATATAGAATATACCCGGGCAAGCTTTTTTGAGGAAATGCAAACAGCCGGCTTAAAAATAAAAAGCTATTCAGTTCAGTTTGGAGAGATTTGGGCCGTGATAGAAAAAAGTTAACCGGGCGGCCCGGATCAGGAATCTTTAAAAATTTTCGAGCCAAGAATTGTGAGTTTTTTAGAAAATTTGATTAAAGCGTTAGAAAGGATCAACTTAAAATCAAGAAAAGAAATAAAGTACAGGATTATTCTTTTAGGATCCTTGGGATAATATTTCAGCCCTTTTCTAAAATATTTGAATCCTTTTGCGTATTTTCCCAAAAGATTGCTGACCCGGGCAAGCACAAGATAGGTAATGCCAAGCGAGCGATGATTGAATTGCTTTAGGTCTTTTCCAAATTCGCAAATAGTAGCTTTATTAGCCTGGTAAATATTTCTTACCTGTTTTTTTGTTAAAAGGTCATGGGTCAGCGAATGCCTGGTATCTAAATAGATCCTGGAAACAATCTTATTGATTACCAGGGCGTTATTTTTCCGGCAGACTTTTAACATAAAAATCGATTCTCCGCCGTTTAAATCATGACGAAACCTTAGAGATTTGTCTTTAAAAATCGAGCGCTTAAAGCATTGAGTGAATACTCCCCTTATCCGGCTTCTAATAAGAAACTGCTGGTAATTTAACTTTAAAATTCGGCCGGGCATTTGGAACCATTTTTTACCGTATTGGTTCCTGGTGCCGAATAAAAAGAAGTTAATCCGAGAATATTTTTTGAAAAATTTTTGAAAAATTTTAAAAGCATTGGGGGTGAATTGATCGTCGCTGTCTAAAAACACAAAATAGCGGCCGCTGGCTTTTTTGATGCCGTAATTTCTGGCTGACCCTACGCCTTTATGGGATTTAAAGAAATATTTTACGCGGGGGTTTTTAAGATAATTTTTTATTTTTTTTCTGGTATTGTCAGTTGAGCCATCGTCAATAATTATCGCTTCCCAGGATTTTACAGGCTGGGATAAAATAGAATCCAGGGCTCTGGGCAAGCAGTGAGCTCTGTTAAATGAAGGAATAATAACTGAAATAAGCACTTGATAAATTAAGCTTTAAAAGATTTTTATTTTGGATTCTTTTACAAATATGCCATAATTTAGAGGACGAGTAAACAATTTTTTACAGAAATTTTAGAAAAGTCTAGTCTATGAAAATTTTTATAATTTTTAGCTTTAAGCAAGGGCCTTATGGAGGAGGAAATCAATTTTTAAAGGCTTTGCGGAAAGAATTTAAGAAAAATAATGCCTATGCTGAGCGGCCGGAGCAAGCGGATGTTTTTTTATTTAACAGTTTTCAGGATGCAGAAAAAGTAATCAAACTCAAAAGGAGATTTATTGATAAACCGTTTGTGCATAGGGTCGATGGGCCGATCGCTCTCTATAGAAACAGTAAAAATACTTTTCCGGATAAGCTTATCTTTGAATTGAATAAAAAGATTGCTCAAGCGACTATTTTCCAATCGTTTTTTAGTTTGCGAGAAAACAAGCGCCTGGGCCTGAAGCTGGATAATCCTTATAAAATAATTAAAAACGCGGCTCAAAAGGATATCTTTTATCCGGCGGCTGACCGCGATTTTGATTTTTCCAAAAGAAAAGCAAGGCTCATTTCCACAAGCTGGTCGGATAATATGATGAAGGGGTTTGAAGTTTACCAATACCTTGATAAGCATTTGGATTTTTCTAAATATGATTATGTTTTTGTGGGAAGAACACCAGTTGAGTTTAAAAATATAAAGATGCTTTCTCCGCGCTCCAGCAGGGAGCTTGCGGCTTTGATGCGAGAAAGCGATATTTATATCACGGCTTCCAGAAAAGATCCCTGTTCTAATTCTCTTATTGAGGCTTTGAGCTCGGGTCTGCCGGCCGTGGCTTTAAACGACGGCGGGCATCCGGAAATTATAGGAGGCGGCGGAGAACTTTTTTTAAAAAAACAAGAAATACAAGGAAAATTAGAGCTTATTGTTAATAATCATTCTAAATACGTAAAAAAAATACCGGCATTTGACATTTCAAGAGTTTCGGTCGAATATTTAGAGTTTATAAAAAAAACAGCAGAGCGAGGCGCGGGCGGGGAAAAGATTAAAAAGATAAGCTTACGGGATGAGCTCGGCTTGAGATTAAAGCTCATGTTAAACAGAAAATAAATGTTTTTAAGCAAAGAAACAAGCGAGAAATTAAATTATTACTTCTGGGCCAGCTACCGGAGAAAACTGATAGATGAATTCCAGAAGAAATACAAGAATTTATATACAGGCACGGTGCTTGATATAGGCGGCAGAATGCGCGGCCGGTTTATAAAAGAACTTGCCGGCCGAGCACGAAACAGCCGGGGAGAAAAAAGGATAACCAAATGGATTTCAGCTGATATACAGAAAAAAAATAAGCCGGATATGATTTTAGACGTGGCGCGAATGGATAAAATTAAAAGCAGCTCGATCGATACTGTAAACGCGGCTGAACTTTTTGAGCACGTAAAAGAAATTGAGCGCGGATTGGACGAGTGCGCCCGGGTTTTAAAAAAGGGCGGAACAATGCTTGTTTCCGTGCCTTTTCTTAGTCCGGTTCACGGCGATCCCTATGATTTTCAGCGCTGGACTCATTGGAAATGGAAAAAAGAGCTGAAACAGCGCGGTTTAAAGATAAAAAAGATAAAAATCATGGGCGGATATTTCACCATACTGGCGGATATGGTAAAAATGCCCAGTTACTGGTGGCCGCGCTGGCTAAAGCTTCTGGTTTATTTGTTTCATCCCCTGCTTGATCTTATGGTAAAGCTGGACAAAACACGGTTTGTAAGAAAAAATAGATCGCTTAAAGGCTATCATGGCGGCTATTTTATAGTGGCAAAAAAATAATATGAGTTCTAAATTTGATAAAAAAATAAAAATTATCGGTATAACTCTGGTAAAGGACGAGGATATTTATATTGGAAAGGTTTTGGGAAACGTGCTGGAGTTTTGCGATAAGCTGATTGTTTTGGATAATTATTCCACTGACAAAACCTGGGGAATTATTAAAAAACTCGCAAGAAAACATAAAAAAGTAAGAGCCAGACGAATCGCCGACAGCATGAAATCGCATAATTTTATCGAGAAATACGCCGGAACAAAAACCTGGATTTTTGGAGTGGACGGGGATGAAATATACGACCCGCAAGGTTTGAAAAAATTAAGACAAGAAATATTGGACAGGAAATATGAAGGATGCTGGAGGATTTGGGGACATGCCCTGCATTGTGTTTCTTTAAAAGAAAAACAGGGACTTGCCAGGGGCTATCTTGCTCCGCCGGCTAAATCTGTGACCAAGTTATACAATTTTTCTTTTTTAAAATCATGGAAGGAAGACAGGGCGGAACGGCTCCACGGGAAGAATAAAAAATTTAAAGATAAATACCCGGACTGGCAAAATAAAACCCGGGATTATAAAGATTTTTTAAAAGATAACTGGGAGAGTTCGCGCCTCCGCTGTCTGCATTTGAGTTTTTTAAAAAGGAGCAGTGGAGAAAACAAGAAGCAAAGGAAGCAGAGGTTAAATCCCACGGAAATGTCATCTTTTTTTTTGAAGCTGGTTAATTTTTTAAGAAACGTGTTTTATTACAAAAGGATAAAAGGAAGCTATTATAAAACTTCCAGATATCAAAAGGGAAGAATAGTTGCTAAAAAAGTGAAGGAATTTTTATGAAAAAAAAGATAAATGTTTGTATTATTCCTTCGGGCGATCGTTCCGGCCAGGCAAACATGATTCACCATTACTCAAAAATTGGCTGTAATGTTTTTATTCCAAAGCATGACACGGCGGATATAAATTGGGCTACCACGGCTACCTGGCCGGCTTTATTGACGCGATCTATAAGCCAGCCAAACAAAAGAAACCTTGAGATTCACGGATTTAAAAGAAAAGAAAACTGGATGATTTTTGGCAAAATAATTTCAGGAAATATGTTCGGGGAAGATCGTTTTATTGTAGAGGAAAACAACGGACCGCTTTATGAAAATAAAAAAATAAGATGCGAGCTGGTTGATTTTAGAAAACAAAGAATAAAAATAGATTTATTCCATACTTTAAGATGCTCACGGGGAGTCTTACGAAAAGCTTTGAAATTTTCAAATCAATATTTTCCCCGGGCGGCCTGGGTATCTTCCACGCTTATGCCCGGCTGTCATGAGGCAGTAGGACGGGAACTAAAGAATATTTGCAAGACCATGCCCCTGCCGGAAAGCTATTGGATAGAATACAAAAATTTAAATTGTTTCGATTGCTACCCCAGCGGGTTTGAATTTGATCTTTTAAATGTAAAGTTAAACAGGAAAAAGAGGCAGGGTTTCGCGTCTTTCTGCCATAATTATAAAAAACGCTACCCTGGCGATTTTATTTTTCTAAAAAATATAAACAGCAGGTTAAAGGATAAGGGGATTTATATTCCGAATTACGGGGGCAATGTTTGGGCTCAAGGGGCTGATATAAAATACAACAGAAAGGGTTTTACGGGCGATCTACCGACTTTAAGCATCCGCCAGGCCGCCCGATTGACGGCAAAGCTTAAGGCTGTGATACAATTCAAGCAGGCTGATTACGGAGGCGGGGTTGTCTGGTACGCGCTTATGGCAAGAACGCCTATTATCACCCACAGACAGTACGTAAAGAATACCGGAGGAAAGGATTTGATTATTCGCGATCGTAATGCTGTAATTGTTAATACTGAAAAAGAGGCGGCAAAAGCCATTCTAAAACTGGAAAGGGATCGGCGCTACTTAGAAAAGCTGGTAAATGGAATGGATAAAGTTTATGCAAGCCTGGTAAACGATAAGTATTGGCAAAATTTTAAAATATTTATAAACAGGGCGCTGGACAGGGAAAATTAAAATTTAAGATTTTATTTATCATGAAAATACTAATAATTAATCCGCCGGCTTACAAAAATAAAGATTATATTCGGGAAGGCCGCTGTATGCAGACTAAATCTTCCTGGGCCGCACTCTGGATGCCCTTGTCTCTGGCCTATACGGCGGCGGTTTTAAGAAAAGACAAGCACCGGATTCGGCTGATAGACTGCATTGCTGGAAAGGTTAATTTAAAGAAATTGACTAAAACAGCCTTTAAATTTTCGCCTGGGTTGATAATTGTTAATACGGCTTTTCCTTCAATCAAGGGAGATATGCGAACAGCAAGAATCCTAAAAAGAAACTGTCCGGGAGTAAAAATTATGGCGTTTGGCCTGTATCCGTCGCTTTTGGAAGTTAAGTTCATGCGCCAGTTCCCCTGGGTTGATTTTATCGTGGTTGGCGAGCCGGAATGGACGACAAGAGAATTGGCCCGGGCATTAGAAAATAAAGCTAAAATAGGAAAAGTAAACGGGCTGGTTTATCGCGATAGAACCAGAAAAAAAATTATAAAAAATAAGCCGCAGGATTTAGGCCGGAACAACTTAGATGACCTGCCTTTTCCGGCCCGCGACTTACTGGACAATGAGGCTTACCGGTTGCCTATAAACAACGAAAAATTTACCTTGTTAAGCGTGGGGCGAGGCTGTCCTTTCAGCTGTATTTATTGCACGGCCAATGTTTATTATGGAAAAAAATTTCGAAAAAGAAAAGTGAACCGGATAGTGGATGAGATTGAAGAATGTCTGAACAGATACGGAATAAAAAATTTTCTTTTTTGGGGCGAATCTTTTACTTTAGATCAGGATTATGGGGAGAAAATTTGTGATGAGATTTTAAGAAGAAATTTAAAAATTGTCTGGTCAACGACTTCCCGGGTGGATACTTTGAACCAGAGACTGCTGGATAAAATGAAAAAGGCCGGCTGCGTGATGCTTGGGCTGGGAATTGAATCAATTAACCAGGATATACTGGATAAAATGAAAAAGGGAATAAAAGTGGAGCAGGTAAAGCAGGCGATAAAGATGGTAAAAAAAGCTAAAATAAAAGTCATGGGGCATTTTATCTTCGGCCTTCCCGGGGAAACAGAAGAATCAGCCAAAAGAAGCAGGGATTTCGCGCTAAAAAGCAGAGTGGAATACGCGCAATTCTATTGCGCCGTGCCTTATCCTAAGACTGAACTGGGAGCCTTAGCCAAAGAAAAAGGCTGGGTGGAAACAAAAAACGTTTCTCGATTTGATTTAACTGATTCGGTGATGAGAAATGAAGTTTTAAGCTCAAAAGAGATAAAGAGGTTGCGCGACAGAGCTTACCGTTCATTTTACTTGCGGCCGCGAATGTTTTTTCAAGCGCTAAAAGAAGTAAATTCTTTGAGAACTTTCTTATCG
>JAHKAQ010000029.1 GCA_018825765.1 Patescibacteria group bacterium | reverse complement strand
TTAAAACTTAACTAAATCCCGCTAGCTTTTTAGCCTTTTTGTCTTGTTTTGTTTACTTTCTTGCATTTCCAGGCGCAATCCGCCCTTTTTCTCTTCTTTTATTTGGCAACAGATCCCTTTTTAAAAAACCTTTTTACTCTCGCGAGATCCTCCTTGCTGTTTATCTGAAAATACTCGCCGGCTCTTTCAACCGCCACCTTATGCTCCCTGGCCATCTTGGCCAAAGTCTGCGGCAGGCCAAATTCCCGGCTTCCTCTTTTCATTAGCGCCGGCTCGTAATCAAAGAAATCTTTGTTCAATTTATAAGCTCCGGCGTTCAGCCAATACTCGCCCGTTTCGCCCTCTGGATAATCAACAATATCTGCTAAGTCTCCGTCTTTTCTAATTTTTACGCGTCCTCCGCTCGCCCGTCCCCGGCTTCTATAAATAAGCACAGCCAAATCATGTTTTATGAGCCTTTCCAAATCCTTTTTATTAAAAACATCATCCCCGTTTAACACCAGAAAATCACCGTCCAAAATATCTTTGCAGGCCCAAACCGCCATGGCGCTTCCGTCAAGCTTTTCATGCCTGACATAGCGCGCCTTGCGTCCATTAAAAAAATTCCCATAACGCTTTCTTACCTGCTCCTCCAGATGATTCACCACAAAAATCACCTCGCCTATCTCTTCCGGCAAAGCTTGAAATATTTTATCCGCCACCGCCACTCCGGGCTCAATCTCCAAAAGCGCTTTTGGCGTTTTATTTGTCAGCGGCCGCAGTCTTGTTCCCTTGCCCGCGGCCAAAATTACCGCCTGCATAAATTATATTTATTATTTTTTAACCGCGCTGTCCAGCGCTTCATTTACCAGCCTGTCCGCCCGTTTATTAAATTCTCTGGTAATATGGTTAAAGTTAACCATGGAAAACTCCAGGGCGAAATTCCTAAGCTTCTCGAACAATCTTCTTAATTTAACGTCTTTTACCCGGTATTCTCCCTTTAATTGGCGCACCACCAGCTCGCTGTCCAAATAACATTCAACCCTTTCTTTTTTCAAATTCAAACCCTTTTCGCGCGCCAGGGTCTTAGCTAAACAAAGAGCCTCAATCAGCGCCCGGTATTCAGCCACGTTATTCGTGGCCTCCCCGATATATTTTGATATCTCCCGCATCTTTCCCTGAATCTCAACCACCGCTCCAATGCCGGCCGGACCAGGATTACCCCGCGCTCCGCCGTCAGAATAAATTGTAATTTTATCATGCATTTTTACCGCTTAATTTTATATCCACCAGTCTAAGCTCCAGATACTCTCCTCCATTAAAATAATTACACGCCAAGTTAAACACAATATCCACCTTTTCGCCAATCTTCATCTTCCCCGCCTGACAAGCGAAGTTAAAACCAATGCATTCCAGCCGCTGTCCGCCGCTTTTATCTTTCACGACTAATTTTAAATGATTCTGCCCCCGGCCCACTAATTTCATGCCCTGCACCACTGCCTTTTCGAGTAAAAACAAGGGCTCGGGATTACCCGCGCCAAAGGGTTCCAGGGCCTTCAACTCCTCCAGCATCCTGCCTGAAATTTCCCCAGGCCCCACCCTGTAATCAATCATTAATTTAGGTGTTAAGTCCTTTCTATCTAATTTCTCGTCTGCCATTTTCTTTATCTTCCGCTCAAAGACCCTTAGGTTCTTTTTAGCCAGGGTAAACCCGGCCGCCTGCTTGTGGCCGCCATATTCGAGCAAAAGATCGCTTGTCTTATCCAGCGCCTTTATAATGTTAAATTCCGTGATGCTTCTGGCCGAACCTCTTATCTCATCGCCCTCAATAGTGTAAACCAAGGTCGGACGGCTGTATTTGTCGCATAATCTGCCGGCCACCAGGCCCAAAATCCCCAAAGGCCAATCACGGCTTCCGGCAATAATCGCCTTTTCTTTATCAAAGTTCATGGCCTCTATTTCATCAAAAATCTTACTGGTTAAACTTTGTCTCTTTCTGTTATGTTTCTCCAGCTGTTCAGCCAGCTTTCTCGCCTTACGGCTGTTACCTTCATTCAAGAGCATAAAGGCGTTATTCGCGTGATCCATTCTTCCCGCCGCGTTTATTCTGGGGGCCACTTGAAAAGCCACTTGCGTGGACCGAACCGGCTCCCGCTCGTAAGAAATACCCGCCGCTTCCATTAAATATTTCAATCCCTGGCGTTTAGTTCTCGAAAGCACCACCAACCCATACTTTACCAATACCCTGTTCTCACCAAGAAGCGGCACTAAATCCGCGATAGTCCCCACAGCCACCAGATCTAAAAGCCACTTCTCAAAACCAACTGAAAATCTTTTTACTCCCAGCTCATTAACCAGCGCCTGCACTAGCTTAAAAGCGACCCCGGCTCCGGAAAGTTCACAAAAAGGATACTCGTCTTCTTTTTTATGCGGATCAATGATGGCCACCGCCTTTGGCAAATCATCCGGCACCGCGTGATGATCGGTTATAACCACTTCTATGTCCATCTTTCGGAAACCCTCAACCTCTAAAGCGTTTCTTACTCCGGTATCAACCGTTATCACAAGCTTCACTTTTTTCTTGTTTAAATAATTCCCGGCCTCCTGATTAAGACCATAGCCTTCTTTTACTCTATCCGGGATATAGATTACCGGCTTTATTCCCAGCTCCAGAAAAAATTGGTTCAAAACCGTGGCCGCCGTCACTCCGTCCGCATCATAATCTCCGTAAATCGCCAGTTTTTCTTTTTTCTTAATAGCCTTAAGAATCCTTTTTACCGCCTTTCTCATGTCGCCCAAAAGGTAAAAATCATTTAAACCCTGATCATAAGCTAGTTCAAAAAAAGTCTCGGCTTGTTTTCTGGTCTTAATTCCTCGAGCGAAAAGAATATTCTGGATAAAACCTGAATATTTCGAAAATTTTCTCCTGAATTCCGCATCGGGCCGCGGCCTCAAAACCCATTTTTTCATAAAACAATTCCTCCAATTCTTAAAAATTAACCAGCCGAGTAAAACTCAAACCTTTTTCCTTGTCTGCCGGGCGATAATCTTTTCCTCGTCAGTCTTAACAGTTAAAACCCTAATCTTGCCCAAACAACTCATTCCCTTCATTATTGCCTCTCTGGTTTCGGGCCGGCCCGCCCCTACTGTGCCGGTTAAGACTATGGCCTTACATCCCTCCAAAACCGCCCAATAAGCCCCGACATATTTCTTAATCCGGTAAATGAAGACCTGCATTGCCAGGCGAGCCATGCGGTTTCCGGCATTCTTTTTCTTCTCGATCAACCTCATATCATTGCTGATCCCGG
>JAHKAQ010000028.1 GCA_018825765.1 Patescibacteria group bacterium | reverse complement strand
CCCAGGCGCGTGTCGCGAACGTCAATCGTGTGATCCTCAATATGAATAGAGCTGTATTTATCTTTGTGCAATAACCTGTCTGAAATAATTATCGCGTCCTCAAAGTTATAGCCGCGCCATGACATAAACGCCACCAGCACGTTCTGCCCCAAAGCCAATTCCCCGTTATCCGTGGAAGCCCCGTCAGCCAAAAGTTGTCCTCGTGAAACTCTCTGTCCTTTATTTACCACCGGAATCTGATTGATGCAGGTAAACGCGTTGGATTTAGCGAAAGTCAGTAATTCGTAAATTTCTTTTTCTCCCTTGTCAGACTTAACCGTAATGTGATCCGCGTCCACTTCGGTTACTACTCCGGAACTCTCGCTCAAAACAACCTGGCCCGAATCAGCCGCGGCTTTATCTTCAATGCCCGTCCCCACTACCGGCGCTTCCGGCTTAATGCAGGAAACCGCCTGCCTCTGCATGTTTGAACCCATTAGAGCCCGGTTCGCGTCGTCGTGCTCCAAAAAAGGAATCAGCGAAGTAGCCACGCTGATTATCTGTTTGGGCGACACATCAACATAATCAGCTTGCTCAGCCGTAACAAACGTCGGTTCTCCCTTAACTCTGGCCTGCAGTTGATCGCCTGAAAAATACCCCTGCTCGTCCGTATCCGCTCCGGCCTGCACTATATTATATTTATTCTCTTCCGTGGCTGTAAGAAAATCCACCTCGTCTGTTATTCTGGGCCTTACCGCGATTTCTTTCTTACCTGCTCTCTTTAAAGCGGCCATGATTTTCGCTGTCAATTTATCCCCCTTTTTAATTCCAAGAGAATTCACGTCTTCATCCGCGATCTCGTCTTTCCAGTCATCGCTACCAATTTCTACCATTCTCTTTACCTTTCTGTATGGAGTCTCCAAAAAACCATAATCATTTATTCTCGCGTAGCATGATAAATGAGTCACCAGCCCGATGTTCGGACCTTCCGGTGTTTGAATCGGACAAATTCTTCCATAATGACTTGGGTGAACGTCACGCACTTCAAAACTGGCCCGCTCGCGCGTCAACCCCCCGGGACCCATGGCTGAAAGCCTTCGCTTATGCTCAAGCTCGGCCAAAGGATTAACGTGATCCATATACTGCGACAGCTGGGAACTGGCAAAAAATTCTTTAATCGCCGCAGCCACCGGCCGGGAATTTATCAACTGCCCTGGCACTACCGTGTCCAAATCACAGGTGCTCATTCTGTCTTTTATGTTTCGCTCCATTCTGGCAAGACCGGTTCGAAGCTTGGCCTGAACCAGCTCACCGATAGCTCTCACTCTGCGGTTACCCAGGTGATCAATATCATCCGGCTTGGACCGGAGATCATTGTTCAGCCTGATAATTTCCGCTAAAGTTTCCACCAAGTCTTCCCTTGATAAAACCATGTGCTCGCTGTCGTTTTTCACGTTCATTTTCAATCTCTGGTTCATTCGATATCTCCCTACTTTTGAAAGATCATAATGATTATGATCAAAAAACATCCCGTCAATCATCTGTTTGGCGTTTTCCTCGGTCGCCATGTCCCCTGGACGAATCCGCTTATACACCTCTTTATATCCCTCTCCCTGACTTTTAGCCGCGTCTTTTGCCATTGTTTCTTCTATTAACTTAACTTCCCCGGTGTCAACGTCTTTAAAAAGCTCCAGTAAATCCTTATCCGTGGAATAGCCAAAAGCTCTAAGAAGAGAAGTTATCGGCACTTTTCTTTTCCTGTCAATTTTTACCGAAATTGAATTATTGGCGTCGGTCTCAATTTCCAGCCAGGCTCCCCTGTTTGGAATAATTTTCGCGCCAAAAAGCTTTCTCCCTTTAAATTGACGCATAGTAAAAAACACGCCCGGGGAACGGATCAGCTGGGACACCACTACTCTCTCCACTCCGTTTATTATAAAAGTTCCCCGCTTAGTCATAATCGGAAATTCCCCTAAGTATATCTCCTGCTCAACCTCTTTTTTTGTATGCTTATTGGTAAGCTTTACCCGCACCCTGATTGGCGCTTCATATGAAATATTTTTCTCTTTAGCTGTTCGCTCGTCATATTTAGGCTCATCCAGGTAATAGCTCTCAAACGTAAGTTCCAGATTTTTCCCGGTGTAATCTTCTATTGGAGACACTTCATCTAAAATCTCCTGAAATCCTTCCTTAACAAACCATTCATATCCTCTAGTTTGCACTTCAATCAAGTTTGGCAAAGAAAATACTTTACCAATATCGTTTAGAAACTTCCTTTTAGATAAACTGGAATGCGCGCTGAACCTTCCCTTTAATTTCAGTTTCTTGCTTGAAACCGCCATAAAAATTAAATTATTTGATAATTTGACCAAAAAGTGAAAACTGCAGTAGAGACGCCCTTCAACCCAAAGCCTTTAAGAACATAAAACAAACAAAGAAAAAACCTCCCCTTGTTCGAGGCCTCTGCTTTTTTAATCGCTACCTAATTTTTTCACTAGTTTTTCTTGTCACCCTAAAAAGAGTGTTATGCTTTCTAACTAATCAGATTAGCATCATCTTAAAAACCTGTCAATGACTTATTCATCGCTTTTCCCTAATCCCCATCTCAAAGCTCAAAACCGCCGCCCTAACAATCCGGTAGCTGGAATGACTTTTATTAACCTTGATATCCGTCCTCACTTCCTGCAAATCCCGGGCCGTAATATTGTTTCTCCCAAGCAATTTGTCAACTTCAGGCAAAAACCGCTCCAGCATGTCGCGCCTGTCTTTCCAGCTCGTCTTGTCAATCAGCTTTTCTTTTTTCAAAAGACCAATCTCTATCCCGGCGCCCCTCATTTTTATAGTTAAAACCATGTCTTTTTTTTACTCTTGCAATATATCTCATCTTAGCTATCATAAACTCACAAGTAAATAGAGACTGTGAAGCGGCTTAACCACCCGCCGAGTCTCCGCCCAAAACGCGTTAGTTTTAAAAAGAGCCTAATAAACATTAGGAAGCCGAGTGGAACCGCCCGTCAAGTCCGGGTCTCGGCCATTCTAAAGTTTATTAGGCTTTTTTTAAAATCATTAACCCCAATCTCATGAACTCTCAAGCTTTCAAACATTCCGCCGCCCACGTGCTGGCCGCCGCCTTAGTGAAACTCTATCCCGAAATAAAATTGGCTACTGGCCCGGCTACCCAAAACGGCTATTACTACGACTTTGAATTACCAAAGTCAATAACTCCCCATGATCTGGGAAAAATTCAAAAACAGATGCGAAAAATAATCAGCCAGAACCTGCCCATAAAAAAAGAACGAATCTCAATCGATCGGGCTAAAAAAATATTCAAAAAATTAAACCAGACCTATAAGCTCGAACTCATCGACGACCTGATAAAAAAAGAAGGAAAAAAACCAGTAACCATCTATAAAATCGGCGGCATGATTGATCTCTGCAAAGGCCCGCACTTAAAATCAACCAAAGAGCTTAACGCCCGGGGCATCCAGCTCACCAAACTATCCGGCGCCTATTGGAAAGCCGACGAAAAAAACAAAATGCTTCAGCGAATCTACGGCCTGGCCTTTTCGTCCAAAGAAAAAATGGAAAAATTCATTCAAACAGCCGAACAAGCCAAACAAAGAGACCATCGAAAAATCGGCAAAGAGCTGGATCTTTTTATTACTTCGGATCTGGTCGGCAAAGGCCTGCCCCTTCTAACCCCTAAAGGCGCCGCTATTCGCCAGGAGCTGGAAAAATTCATTATTGAAGAAGAATTCAAAAGAGACTACCAGAGAACCTTTACTCCGGATCTGGCCAGAACAGAATTATACAAAAAATCCGGCCACTGGCAGCATTACCGGGAAAGCATGTATCCAGCCGTTAAAATAGAAAACGAATCCTATGTTCTTCGCCCCATGACCTGCCCGCATCAATTCATGATTTACAATTCCCGGCCCAGAAGCTACCGCGAACTGCCCATAAGATACGCTGAATTAGCCAAGCTCTACCGCAGGGAACAATCCGGCGAATTATCCGGCCTTATTCGCGTCATGAGTTTTACTTTAGCCGACGCCCACATCATCTGCCGGCCTGATCAGGTAGAAAAAGAATTCCAGGATGTTGTCGAACTTGTGCAATTCTGCATGAAAACTCTGGGCATCAAAGATTTCTGGTATCGCTTTTCCAAATGGAATCCCAAAAACAAGAAAAAGTATGTGGATAAGCCTGAAGAATGGGAAAAAACTCAAAAATTTATGAAAAAAATCCTGGCTAATCTCAAACTAAAATACGTGGAAACCCGGGATGAAGCCGCTTTTTACGGACCCAAGCTTGATGTCCAGGTAAAAAACGCGAACGGCAAAGAAGACACGGCCGTCACCATCCAAATCGATTTTGACCTGCCGGAAAAATTCGACATGACATATATCGATGAAAACGGCGAAAAACAAAGACCCATGATAATCCACCGCTCCTCTATTGGCTGTATTGAACGCACCATGGCCTTTCTTATTGAACACTATGCCGGCGCCTTCCCTGTCTGGCTCTCACCCGTGCAAGCCGTGATCCTTCCGGTTTCGGAAAAATTCAACTCCTACGGACGAAAAATAAAGAGCCGGCTCAAAAAAAACAATTTTCGGATAGAAATCGATGACTCTAATCAGTCTCTGGGCAAAAAAATCCGCCAGGCCCAGGCCCAAAAAATTCCCTATATGTTAATCGTCGGCCAAAAAGAAAAAGACGCCGGCTCCGTGGCCATAAGAAAAAGAGATGGAGGCGATCAGGGCGTAAAAAAACTTTCCTCTTTCATTGAGACTCTGAAGGAAGAGATCCAGCAAAAAAAATGAAATCCTTCTTCCTTCTTACCTTTGGCTGTCAAACAAACATTAGCGACTCCCAAAGAATTCAGGCTCTGCTTCAAAAAAAAGCGCGCTGTCCGGCCAAAGACAAATTAAAAGCTGATCTTGTGATTATAAATACCTGCGGCGTCCGCCAGGCCCCGGAAGACCGGGTCTATGGAATCGTGCCCCAAATTAGAAGAAAAAATCCCCGGGCGAAAATAATAATCACCGGCTGTATCGCCCGTCGAAAAGACGTCCAAAAAAGGCTTGAAAGATTCAAGCCCTGCTTTATTCCTATCCTGGAAATGCCTCAATATCTCAACCGGCTGCTTG
>JAHKAQ010000027.1 GCA_018825765.1 Patescibacteria group bacterium | reverse complement strand
GTCTTTTTTTAAATAAGAATGAAGGGAAACTGTAACCTGATTAAAGTTAAACGACAAAAAATTTTTACAAAAGGCGCGGTCAGCCAGCCGCCGTCCGTTGGTTGTTATTTTTAATTTTTTTTTCCGGCGCCGGGCGTGTTCCAGGATTTTAAATAGATTCTTATTCAAAGTAGGCTCGCCGCCAAAAATGGTTATGCTTTTTTCTTTTATTTGGTCGATTGAGTTCAGGATTTGTTTAGGGCCGGGATCGGCCTTTTTTTTACTTGATCCCAGATAGCAGAAAAGGCAATTATTATTGCAAGAATAGTTAATCATAAGATAACGGAAGCTTGGCAGAACGTAATCTTTTATTTTTATCAGGCGAACGTCCGGCGGGGCGAACGTCCGGCGGGGCGGAGCGGAGGCTTTTTTTGACAAATGGCAGAAGGAAAAATTATTTTTTAAAAAATCCGCGACCAATTCTTCTTTATTGGCATAATGATCAATCAAACGGCCGGGGCGGTTATCGCAGAAAATTATCCGGCTGTTTTTTGAAACAGAAAAAAGACAGGGACAGCGGTTGCATTTTTTATTTAGTTTTTTTAAACGGAGCTTTGAGTCTGGCGGCATCATAAGTTCTTATAAATTTATCCTCTAATATACCAGATGAGCCGTGAATGGTGCCAATCATTTTTAAATAATTAATATCTCTGGGGGCGCGGAGACTTTTCTTGATAAAGCTTATTTTACGGTCAGTCAGGCCGTTGAAAAATAACAGGCCGATTTTTTTATTCCAACGATCAAAAAGGGTTATTTTTAATTTAATTTTTTTTTGGGCGGGGCGGCGGCCGGGCTTTAATGAATGAGGAGGAAGGCTGAATCCAGAGAAAAGATTAAATTTGGCGCCGGCTTTTAAGGGAAATTTATCAAGTCCGGGCCACCTGAAAAAGGTTTTAGGGATCGGGCTTTGGGGAAATAACAGCTTAATATACGCCTGGGATTTTGATCTGGGAGCGATGGCGCAAAGAGAAAGAATACTTAAGTAATCCGATCTTTGGGTGAAGACGCGCCTGGTAATTTTTTTTCGCTCGCGAGCCCTGATTGATATTTTTTCCTCCAGAACAACTGGATGGTTTTTATTGAAAAATTTAGAAAAAAGATCATGTCTGGCGCTCATCAGCTCGAAAATTAAAAGAACCGGCTGTTTTTTGTGGAAATCATTAACAAGAAAAAAAGAAACTTCAAAAAAAGGGCTTGAGGCTACATTTTCCCGGCTGTTGAGGACCGGGATTTTTTTTTGATTTTTGGAAGTAAGCTTGATTGAGTTTTTATCAATCCAGAGAGTGTGATTACTCTTGCTTCTGACCTGAAAATAAAAGGCGCTTTTTTGATTATACCAGCTAGGATCCGAAGTAAAATAAGCGATGCCGGATACAGGGAATCTTTTGTCTTGAGTCAAATTCAGGTGCACCCTATAAAGCCCTTCTTTGGAACAGGCGGGGATTTTTATTGAAAAATAAAAATTTTTAGTTCGGCCGGCTCTTAGGCAAAAATTAGAGAAAACAAGAAAATCATGAATTAAAAAATCGCCAAAATCGCGACGAAGTTTTTTTTGGGGCTCGATTCTTGAAATTACGCCGTATAACTGAAGCTTGAAAAGAGGATAGGATTCAAGATTGTTTACTTTTCCCCGGACGAAAAGCTTGTTGCCGGGTTTTAGAAATTTTTGGGGTTTTCTTCCTTGAGCAGTTATGGATTGGATTTCAATAAACTGCCGCGAACTTTTGTTTCGAGAAAAAAAAAGCCGCAATGTAAAAAATCCCGGCCGCGGGCCGGCTCGCAATGACGACGCCCCAAAAAACAAGGGCCTGGGGCGACGTTTTTTTGGATGACTTTTTTTATCTTAAAATAAGAAGGAGAGTCGCGGTAAATAACTCTGGACCTAAAAAGATCTCCGGCTTGATGTTTATTTTTCATAAGTGCTGGCCAATATGCCTCCGGCGAAGAAATTATTGAATTTATCGATTCTTTTTATGTTCATGGTGTTTACTTCTCGATCAGTAATTCGTTGGAGGGCGCTTATTTTTTTCCATTGCTTTTGGGAGGTCAGAAGCTGGTCGCCTATTTCCAGTTTTTCCATTCGGTCGATAAAGGAAGCGACTTTGAGGCTTTGCATGATTTCCTTATTGATAACAGCCCAGCCTTCATAGCCG
>JAHKAQ010000026.1 GCA_018825765.1 Patescibacteria group bacterium | reverse complement strand
TTGATTTCAAAAACGCCTCAATCTTTATTTCCTGACTCAATGGCATTCCAGAACTTTTAAGATTAAGCTTCTCTAATAATTTCTTTCGAAACACCCACATCCCGCTTTGAGAATCATTTAATCTTAAATCAAATAAAAAATTCACTGCCAGAGTCAATGCTTTGTTTCCGATCCAGTTCAAATATCTCATTGAACCGTCCTCAATGCCGGAAAACCGGTTAGTGCTTATAAAATCAAGTCTTTTCTCGTCCAGCATCTTAACCAGCCGCGGAATCTCATTCATTGGATAACTGTTATCCGAATCAGCCGTCACGATTATTTCACCGCGCGCTTTCCCAAAACCCGCCAGATATTGGCGGCCATAACCTCTTTTCGAACGCATTACCCGCGCTCCTTGCTCTTCGGCTATTTGAACTGTTTTATCCCTGCTTCCCCCGTCCACCACCAGAAGTTCACAGTCCCATCCCTGCCGCCTGAGTTTATTAACAGGAATCTCCCTTATAGTCTGGGATATCGAATCCTCCTCATTTAAACTTGGCATCAATATAGTGACCAGTCTCATAAACAACTATTACTTGGCAACCCGCGCCGCCCACATAAACGCGTAAAAATAATTCTGCCATTTTTTATCCGTGGAAGCATACTGATTTTCTCCTACAAAATAATCAAGTAAAACTTCTCTGGTTCTTAATAACTCTCTAAGTCGTGAAAAATTATTTTTATTTGCCTCTATGGTAAGATCAAGCAATTCCAAAGCTCTTTCCAATGATTTTTGACTATACTGAAAATTCTTTTTCTTCTTCCAGTTTATAGTTCTCTCAACTTCACTGCCAACATTTCCCATTTGTTCAAAAAAGCTTAAACTCTTCCACCTCCCTTTAGCTAATTCCTGATGCTCATAGTTCATTCTAATAAATTATTTACAATTTTTTTAATTCTTTTTTGAATATCAGGATCGTCCACTGAACGACTGCGATTATTTTGAGCTGGCCTTATATTTATCATCGAATCAAATTCAATAAAATCATCGCCTTTTAATTCTGGATATAAATTTATCCCCCATAAATCCTCTTGCCTGGATCCTTTTTTTATAAGAAGAGTTTCTTCGTCAGCGTGCAGTTCAGCATCTATCACCATAATTCCCTTTTTAATATCCACTACCGCTTTCACCAGATTTCCAAACATCTTTTCCGGTATCTCCTTAAGTTCTCTGGTAGAAATTTTATTTTCATTATTAACCATCTTCATCGTTTTTTTCAAATCTTATAATTATTAACCCATCATGATTCACTTGCAATCTCAATGCGGTTCTTAAGACTGCGTCCCGGGCAGGAATCTCTTTGCTCGGCCCGCCCTCGCGGGCCTGCGCTTTAGAAACCCGCGGTTTCTAACGGCCGGCAAAGCTGGCCTATTTTCTATCTTGCGTCCCGGGCAGGAGTCGAACCTGCGGCCTAGGCGTTAGGAGTGCCTTGCTCTATCCAACTGAGCTACCGGGACAAAACACGAAACGCCACAATGACCATGCGGGCATCATAGCGCCTCTTGGCGCATCTTTACAATACAGCTCGAAGTGCCGCCGCCGAAATAGTCAAAAATTTTTCCAAAAGTCAGATTTCGGTGCCGAGAGGCGGAATCGAACCGCCGACACCAGGATTTTCAGTCCTGTGCTCTACCGACTGAGCTATCTCGGCTTTAACTATCAAAAACAATTCCATTAAGCCTACCAGCTGTCTCATTGAAAATCAACCATAAATGTCATCTCTTAAAGCTTTTAACAGCTTTAAATCCTCCTTCATGCCTTCAATTGTTGGCGTTTCTAAAACAAAATCCTTATTTCTTAACCGCTTATCCCCGACCAAAGCCGCGAAACACTCCATGCCCAGCTCTCCCTGGCCTAAATGCTCATGCCGATCCACCTTAGAACCAAGCCCGCTTTTAGAATCATTGACGTGAATCAATAAAAGCTTGTTCATTCCCATTGTTCTTTCAATTTTATCCAAAAACTTTTTTACCTTATCTTTGGAGGTAATATCCAGGCCTGATTCAAAAGCGTGCGCCGTGTCAAAACAGACACCGCCCACCCGCTTCACTTGCCGCGAAAAATACGCCAATTGATCCAAATTACTCCCGATAATACTTCCCGCTCCAGCCGAAATCTCTAAAATTAACCTGGCCTTACCCCTGTAGTCTTCCAGAATCTTATTTAAACCCAAAACCACCCTTTGCCGCGCTTCTTTTGGTATAGCTTCAATCCCGTTTTTTAATTTATTAATCTCTCCGTAATCCTTGGCGCTTCCCAAATGAGTCACTACCCCGACCGAACCGAGCATTGACGCGATCTCCAAATCCTTTTTTATCGCCCCAATCGAACCATAAAAAATACGCTGATTTTTGCTCGCCAGGTTTATAAAATACGGCGCGTGCACATAAGTCGGACCCGCATCAAATTTAGCTAAATTTTTTTTAAACTTCTCCGCTGTCTGCTTTTTCGGCATTACCCTCGGACCTCCTCTGGGCGATTGAGAAAAAAACTGAAAACATTCCGCTCCAATCGCCGCCGCGTTTTCCGGCGCTTTACTTAAACT
>JAHKAQ010000025.1 GCA_018825765.1 Patescibacteria group bacterium | reverse complement strand
GATCCAGCCCAATGCTTCAGACGGCGGCACCAGTTTAGGCGTAGCCCTGTTTATTTATCACAATGTCCTGGGTCGCGAAAACCGCGCCAGACAAAAACACGCTTCGCTCGGTCCTGAATTTTCAACCGCTCAAATAAAAGCTTTCTTGAAAAAGCGTAAAATAAAACACGCTCGATTTAGTTCAAGCCGGCAACTAATTAAAAAAACCGCCCGCCTGATACTTGATAATCAGGTGGTTGGCTGGTTCCAGGGCCGCATGGAATGGGGTCCTCGCGCCCTGGGAAACAGAAGTATTCTGGCCAATCCCGCCAATCCCAAAGCCAAGGCGCTTTTAAATAAAAAAGTAAAGCACCGCGAAAAATTCCGGCCGTTTGCCCCGGTGGTGCCCCAGGATGACGCTTCGCGTTATTTTGACTGCGACCAGCCTATTCCTGAACCTGCTGACTTTATGCTCATGGTTTATCCGGTAAAGAAAAAATGGCGCGAAAAAATACCTTCAGTCACTCACGTGGATTCAAGCGGCCGCTTACAGACCATAAGAAGATTCCAAAACCCGCTGTATTATGATTTAATAAAAGAGTTCGGCCGGCTCTCCGGCATACCCGTTCTTATCAATACCTCTTTTAATATTCGCGGCGAACCAATTGTCTGCTCCCCGAGTCACGCCTATAAATGCATGATGGGAACTGGCATTGATTATTTAGTCATGGATAAATTTTTAATCCGGCGCCTGGCTAATCCCCGGCACCTTTGGAATAGCGAAAAATATGCCAAAGATTAACTATAAAAAATTAAAAAACGCGGCTAAAAAGATAGTTTTTTCCCTTGCCCCTCTCATGCTTCTTCTTATTGTCGCGGAAATTCTAGTAAGAATCGCCTTTTTCCAAAAAACCGCGGACGAACCATTCGCCTTAAAACTGGGCTACCGGGCCGCGAGCGAAATATTTCTTCGAAAAAGGGCCGAACAAATCGTGGAAGAGTTAAGAAGCGACCCCAGTCTCCGGGCCCAAAATCAAGAATTGCTGAAAAAAACTTATGAATATTTTTTCTCTCAATTTCTGGATGAAACAAAAAAAGCCCAGGCCCGCCTCCTGGTTATCTATTTACCTTCCGACCAGTATGACGGAGTTCAGCGAGAAATCATGCAGGACAGGCGGGCTTTCTATAAAGAGCTAACCCAAAAATACAATGTCGATTTTATAGATCTGGCGCCGGCCTTCCTTGAATATCCTTCGGATATTGCCACTCTTCTTCCTCAAAACGGCCATCTGTCCCGCTTTGGCAATAAGCTGGTCGTCAGGGAGCTTTCCCGTTATATTGAAATCAATATGGATGAAATTCAAAGCAAGGTCTCTTATTCTCCGTCCGAGCGCCCTAAAATCATGGGATTTTTTGAGCCAAACGACGACTATATTTGCCGGATTTCTCCGGTTATGCCCTATCGCGTGATTACCAATAAACAGGGACTGCGCATGGAGCATGATCTGGAATTTCCTAAAACTAAAAAAAGAATCCTCTGTCTGGGCGACTCTTTCACTTTCGGCCCCTACCTTGATAACCATGACACCTTTCCCCAGTTGCTGGGCGCGAAATATCCGCAATTCGAGGTAATAAACGGCGGAATTTCCAGCTATACCATTTCCGATGAACTTAAAATGTTTCAGGAAAAAACCAAATATGTCGAACCCGACCTTGTTATTCTCCAGGTTCTGGATAACGATATTGGCGACCTGCAAAAGGAAATCATAAAAACCAAAGCTCAAACGTTTCAAAAATAATTTATTATTAAGCCAAATCAATGGGCCAAAATAAATCAATCCTGGGCGAGTTTGTGGATTTTATAAAAATCAGGAAAGCCTGGTGGCTTGCTCCTATTATTATTGTACTTTTAATCGTTGGAGTTTTCATTATTTTTGGCCAGTCCAGCGCCCTTTCCGCCTTTGTTTACGCCCTGTTTTAGAGTATAATAGGGCTGTTGGCAAATAGGCCCCTGAACTTCCAGGCGGCGAAGACCCATTATCTAGAAAACTTAAATTTTTACCCTAAATGGCCGAAAAAAACATCAAAAATCGCCAAAACTATTCCCATCTGATTTGGACTTTAGCCAAAACCGATTTTAAAATGCGCTATCATGGATCGGTGCTGGGCTATATCTGGGCCATTTTAAAGCCCCTGTTTTTGTTCTTGATTTTGAATTTTGTCTTCTCGCAAGTAATAGGGCGCGGCGCGGGCATTCCTCATTATTCACTCCAGCTGATTACCGGTCTTATCCTTTGGAATTTCTTCGCCGAAGGCACCATGGCCGGCTTAACTTCTTTTATAAGCAAGGCCAATATTGTAACCAAAATCTACTTCCCGCGCTGGATCGTAATAATCGCCTCAACCCTTAATTCCCTGCTGGTCTTTTTAGCCAGCCTTATAATCATGATCGGCTTTTTTATTTTTTACGGTGTTCATCCAAGCCCGGTTGAAATCCTTACCGCCGCTTTCTATATTTTCGGCATCTATATTCTTATTTTTTCCTTTTCCCTGATTGCCGCGCCGCTTTACCTTAAATTCCGCGACCTGGCTCAAATCTGGGAAGTGCTTACCCAGGCCCTGTTTTTCGCCGCGCCGATTATTTATCCGCTTTCCATTCTCCCTGAAAAATACCACAAGCTTGTCCTTTTAAACCCAATGGGCATTCTGATTCATTATTCTAAAATCGTTTTAATTGAACACCGGTTTCCCGGCTTTGATAACCATTTAATTTTAATCACCCTTGTCTTATCTTTATTAGCCGCCGGCCTGATATTTTTTAATAAAAAAGAAAAGCGCATCGCCGAAAATATTTAAATTCTTTTATCTTATGTCAAACGCGGTCCAGGTTAAAAATCTTAGTAAATCCTTCAAAATCCCGCACGAAAAACTTGAAACGCTTCGCGGCTCTTTTGTCAGCATTTTCAAAAGAAAAACTCACGAAACTTTTAAAGCGCTGGATAATATTAGTTTTTCCATAAAAAAAGGAGAATTTTTCGGCATTTTAGGCCGAAACGGCTCGGGCAAATCCACGCTTTTAAAAATTTTAGCCAGCATTTACGAGCCGGATAAAGGAAGCGTAAAAATTAACGGGCAGATTTCGCCCTTTCTTGAATTAGGCGTGGGTTTTAATCCTGAACTTTCAGGCCGGGATAATATTCATCTAAACGCCGCTATCCTGGGTTTAACCCCGGATCAAATTAAAAGAAAATTCGATCAAATCGTGGCTTTTTCCGAACTGGAGCGCTTTCTGGATCAAAAGCTTAAAAATTATTCGTCCGGCATGCAGGTCCGCCTGGCCTTTTCCGTGGCTATCCACGCGGATAAAGACATTCTTCTAATGGATGAAGTGCTGGCCGTGGGAGATAGCAATTTTCAAAAAAAATGCCTGGATGAATTCAATAAATACCGCCGGGCCGGAAAAACCGTGATTCTTGTTACTCACGACACTGATATTGTTAAAAAATATTGCGACCAAGCCCTGCTTTTAAGAAAAGGCAGGATAAAAACCATGGGCAGCGCTCGCCAAACAGCCAATGAATATATCTTTCAGAATATGAGCGACGAAGAAAAGAGATTATTTGAGCAGGTTGAAAGCCAGGAAAATCAGAGAAATCAGCTCTCCCCCGGAAAGAGCGGCTGGCTGAAAGACATCGCCAAAATTAAAAAAATCGAATTCCTGAACCCTAAAGGCAAAAGCCAAAAAGCGTTTCAAACCGGCGATGACATTATCATTCGTCTTCATTACCAAACCAGACAGCCGATTGAGAAGCCGGTTTTTGGCGTCTCGCTGGACGCGGGAGACGGCACGCACATTGTCGGCCCAAACACCCAGAAATCGAGCCGCGCGCCGAAGCTTATTGACGGCTCCGGCTTCGTTGATCTCGTGATAAAAGAAAATCCCCTGAATCTTGGCCTGTATTTTGTCACTGCCGGCCTGTTCAACAAAGACAACACCCTTACTTATGATTTTAAGAGCAAAAAACATTCTTTTAAGATAATTACCATCGACGAATCTCAAGACGGTCCGATAAAAATCAATTTTTACTGGAAAGAAAAACAATGATCTACGACTGCTTTACATTTCTAAACGAACTGGATCTTTTAGAAGTCCGATTAAACACTCTTTATAAAAAGGTGGATTTCTTCGTGCTGGTTGAAGCCGACAAAGACTTTATCGGCCGGTCTAAACCGCTTTATTTTAAAGAAAATAAAAAACGCTTCAAAGCGTTTAAGTCGAAAATTATTCATGTGGAAATAAAAGATCTGTCCTCCAAAAACGCCTGGCAGAGAGAATATTTTCAAAGAAACGCCATAATGCGCGGATTAAAGCGATGCAAGCCCAATGATCTTGTCATAATTTCAGACATAGATGAGATTCCCAATCCGGAAATTTTAAAAACAAAGCTTGATTTTTCTGTGCTGGAGCAAAATCTCTATTATTACAAGTTTAACTGCCAGAACATTACTCAGCCCTGGCGGCGGAGCGTGATTCTAAAATTCAACCGGCTTGATTCGCCTCAAGCGGCCAGAGACATCGCCATTAATTTGCACGAAAACCCGCGAATCCCGGTCGTTCCTAACGCCGGCTGGCATTTTTCCTATCTAGGATCCAGTCAGAACATTAAACAGAAAATACAATCCATCGCTCATCAGGAATTCAATCAAAGTAAATATACCGATCCTGAAGGGATTTCTCAAAAAGTATCATCAGCCTCGGATTTATTTAATCGCCCGGAATTTATTTTTCGCTTTGTTGAACTGGATAATTCCTTTCCCGCCTTTATTAGAAAAAATAAAGAAAAATATTCTAAATATATCCACCCATTAACCAGCCAGGAAAAAGAATTACTTGTCAAAGAAAAGCCGCTCTTTGATTACCTTTATAGAATTAACCAACAAGTCATCGATCTTTCAAGAAATAACCATGAACTAATTCGGGAAAAGAAAGAAACCGTCGCTAAGTTAAAAAAAACAGCGCGAAAAAAAGAACAGGAAATATCAAATATTAAAAAAACGCTTCGCTGGAGAATCCCGAACCTGCTTTACAAAACATTTTTCCAGGCGCCCAAGCCCAAGCCCAAGCCGAATAAAATAAATCAATGAAGGATCAGGATCTTAAAAGAAAATATTCTTTTGATAAATACGGCCGCTACGCCCTGATGAAAAATATCATCAATCTTAACCGCCGTAATAATGAAGAATTCAAAATCCTCGATGTGGGCGGCCGCGGCAATATTTTTCGGGAATTTATTCCCAAAGACCGCGTCTTTTACCTTGATCCTTATGTAAATACCCGGGATAAAAATTACATCAGGGGCGACGGCTGTAAAATTCCCTGTAAAAGTAAAGCTTTTGACTGGGTAGTGTCTGGTGACGTCTACGAACACGTTCCCAAAGATAAAAGACCGGAGTTTATGAAAGAAAATCTGCGTGCCGCCAGGCTGGGCGTTATTTTGTCCGCTCCGTTTTACACAAAAAAAGTCGAGCGGGCGGAAAAAAACGCCAACCGCAATTTTAAAATCTTAACCAACGGCCAGGATCATGAATGGTTGAAAGAGCACTTAGCCATCGGTTTGCCCGATCCAAAAAAATTTGAAAGCCTGCTTAAAAAACAAGAGCTCGCTTTTCAGCTAATCCCTAACAATAACCTTCTGCTTTGGCAAACCCTGATAAATGCCGAAT
>JAHKAQ010000024.1 GCA_018825765.1 Patescibacteria group bacterium | reverse complement strand
GGTCAGGCGGCCGTCGTCCATGATTTGAAGCAGGATATTAAATACGTCCGGGTGGGCTTTTTCTATCTCATCAAGGAGAATCACGGAATAAGGACGGCGGCGAATGATTTCGGTCAGCTGGCCCCCTTCTTCATGGCCAATATATCCTGGCGGCGAGCCGATCATTTTCGACACTGAGTGTTTTTCCATGTATTCTGACATGTCAATTCTTATCAGGGCCTGTTCGTTGTTAAACATGAATTCTGAAAGCGCTTTGGCTAATTCGGTTTTTCCCACGCCAGTGGGTCCTAAAAAAAGAAAACTGCCCAGCGGTTTATTTTTGGGAGAGAGACCGGCGCGGGCGCGGCGAAGAGCGTTGGCCACGGCTTTAATCCCCTGCTTCTGGCCGATTACCCTTTTTGACAGTTGTTCTTCGGTTCGGGCTAATTTTTTTGCTTCCTGCTCGAGCATTTTTTCCGTGGGAATGCCGGTCCAGCGGGACACGACTTGAGCTATATCCTCCTGGGTTACTTCTTCTTTTAGAATACCGCCCTGAGCTTGCATATTATCCAGCTTTTCCTGCTGGGCCTTTATTTCTTTTTCTAATTGAGGAATTTTCCCATAGCGGATTTCCGCGGCTTTTTGCAGTTCGGTTTGTCTTTCGGCCGCGTCGGCCTGGCTTTTTAATTTTTCCAGTTTGTTTTTTTTGGTTTTGAGATTGTCAATCATTTTTTTCTCGGCCTGCCACTGAATTTCAATGGAATTTTTCTTTTCTTTTAAATCGGAAAGTTCCTGGTTTATTTTTTTGATTCTTATTTTAGAAGCGGAATCTTTTTCTTTTTTCAAGGCTCTTTTTTCAATCTCCTGGCGCATGATTTCGCGCTTAATATTGTCCAGTTCCACGGGCAGGGAGTCTATTTCCATTTTAAGGGCCGCGGCCGCTTCATCCATTAAGTCAACGGCTTTATCCGGCAGGAAACGGTCGTTGATATAACGATTAGAAAGTTTGGCCGCGGCTAAAATAGCCGAGTCGGCGATGCGCACTCCATGATGAACTTCATATTTTGACTTAATGCCGCGAAGAATGGTGATAGTGTCTTTAACGCTGGGCTCTTTGACCAGCACGGGCTGAAAACGGCGTTCTAGGGCGGCGTCTTTTTCGATGTATTTCTGATACTCCTTTAAAGTGGTAGCGCCAATGGTTCTTAGCTTGCCGCGAGCCAGCGCGGGTTTTAAAATATTGGCCGCGTCCATGGCTCCTTCAGTGGCGCCGGCGCCCACAACCGCGTGTAATTCGTCGATAAAAAGAATAACTTTGCCTTGTTTTGATTCAATTTCTTTGATAACCGCTTTGAGCCGGTCTTCGAATTCGCCGCGATATTTAGAGCCGGCGATCAGCGATCCTAAATCAAGCGCCACTATTTCTTTGTCTTTCAAGTTTTCCGGAACGTCCCGGGTGATTATTCTTGAAGCCAGGCCTTCCACGATGGCGGTTTTCCCGGTGCCGGCTTCGCCGATAAGCACTGGATTATTTTTTGTGCGGCGGCTTAGCACTTGAATTAGGCGGCGGATTTCACTGTCGCGGCCAATGACCGGATCTAATTCGTCTTTTCTTGCCATCTTAGTTAAATTTTGGCCGTATTTTTCTAAAACCTGGTATTTGGATTCAGGGTTGGGAGAATTAACATGAGCCGAACCGCGCACCTGGCTTAAGATTTTTAGGACTTTATCGTAAGTTAAGCCGCTTTGGACGAGGATTTCTCCGGTTTGAGCGCTGGATGAAACAATGGCCAGAAGCAGATGCTCGGTGCTTGTAAATTCGTCCTTCATCTTCTCCGCCTGACTTTGAGCCAGATCAAGGATTTTTCCCAGAGATTGACTGACGAAAATTTGGCCAAGCGCGGCCGGGCCTAAAACGCGGGGAATTTTCTTTAACTGGTTTTTAATTTTTTGAGTTAATCGCTCGCGGTCAATATTAAGTTTTTTGATGATCACCGGCACCACGCTGTTTGATTGTTCTATTAAGGCCAGGGTCAAGTGAGGAGTATCAACCTGCTGTTGTTTGTTTGATTGAGCGATCTCCTGGGCCTGGCGCAGGGCTTCTTGTGATTTTTGAGTAAATTTTTCAATATCCATAATTAAGATAATAAACAAATTAAAGGCCTGATTCTTTCAATTTATATTTAACAACTTTTTTTATCTGGTCAAGATTTATTCCCTTTCTTAATAAATCTAAAGATTTTTGATTTCCTGATTCAATCCC
>JAHKAQ010000023.1 GCA_018825765.1 Patescibacteria group bacterium | reverse complement strand
TTTCTTTTTCGCCGGAGTAGGCTAAAAAGAAGTTAACAAAAAAATTAGAATAGTTTTTTGTTTTTTCAATGGTTTTTTCAATGGTTTTTTTTAACGTTTGAGGGAATTGTTTTTTCCATTCACCGAGCACGTTGATTTTAATTTTATTTTTATGCACTTCTTCAGAGTTGATTATTTTTTTAAAGTATTTCTGGTAAATTTTTAAAAGTTCTTTTTTTTCCAAAAAAGGTCTTTTTCTTAAATTATCCTCAGAGGAACCCCAAAAAGAAATGTATTTTATGTTGTTTTCCTTGGCCGCTTCCAGGATTTGTTCTAAATTTTTAGCGCCAGCTTCATGCCCCTGCCAGGGTTTAAGGCTTCTTTTTTTAGCCCAGCGGCGGTTTCCGTCAGGGATGATAGCGATGTGTTTAGGGATTTTCATAAATTAAAATTGTTCATAACAAAAATTTATTTGGCATGGGATCCATGTTCACAAATAATGTCTATATAATACAATATTGTGTAAAATTTAGGCAATTATTTTTTGGTTTTCGCAAGGGTTTTTATTTCTTTAAGTAATTCACGAACAGCCTGCTGTTTTTTTATTTTCCGCATTAATCGGCCGGATTTGAAAAGCATGACCCAGTCAGGCTGGTTTTTTATGCCGCAAAAACCAATATCAGCCATTTTAGCTTCTCCGGGCCCGTTGACAAGACAGCCCATAACCGCGATCTTTAGCGGTTTTTGGAGGTCATTGGTTTTAGCCTGGATTTGTTTGGCGAATTTTATTACGTCTATTGAGGCGCGGGCGCAAGTGGGGCAGCTGATTATTTCCGGTTCTTTTTTTCTTAAATTCAGGCTTGAAAGGATTTTTTTGGCCACCAGCACTTCTTTTTCGGGGTTTTCACTTAAAGATACTCTGATGGTGTGGCCGATGCCCTGATAGAGCAAGGCGCCAATAGCGATAGCTGATTTAACCGTGCCATCCACAAAGGTGCCGGCTTCAGTGACGCCTAAATGCAAAGGATAGTTTATTTTTTTCACTATCAGCTGGTAAGCCTGGATAGTGGCTCGAACGTCGCTGTGTTTTAAGGAGAGGACAATATTTTTAAAACCCTGTTTTTCAAAGAATTTAACGTGGTTGAGGGCTGATTCGACCAGAGCTTGAGGGGTCGGGCCGTGATATTTTTTTAGGAGCTGGTTTTCCAGCGAGCCGGCGTTTACGCCGATTCTGATTGGTATTTTATGTTTTTTGGCCTGTTTTATGATAGCGATTATTTTGTGTTTGTCGCTAATATTTCCCGGGTTGATGCGGATTTTGTCCGCCTTATTTTGAATAGCCAAAAGAGCGAGTTTGTAATCAAAATGAATGTCGGCCACAAGCGGAAGCCTGATCCTTTTTTTGATCTGTTTTAGGGCCAGGGCTGATTTTTTGTCAGGGACAGCCACTCTTATAATATCGCAGCCCGCGGCCCGAAGACTGTTTATTTGAGCGGTGGTTTTTTTTATATCGCTGGTCGGCGTATTGGTCATTGACTGAATAGCCACCGGGGCTTTGCCGCCGATGTAGATTGAGCCGATTTTTATTCTACGAGTAGCCATAGGATAGAAGCCATGGTTGCTAAAAAGCCCCAAATGCCGATTTCGGTTTTAATTTTCAAGGCGCCATTGGTAAGGATGATAAGACTTAAAATGAGCGCGCCAATTTTTAAAATAATCATTGGGGTAAAATAATAATAGAATAATGTTTTTTAAGAATGTTTGAGGCCTGTTTTAAAGTATAGTTATTTGGATAGATTCCGTAAATGGTTGAGCCAGCGCCGGACATTAAGGCGTTTAAAGCGCCGGTTGATTTAAGGCGTTGCTTTACAAGCCTTAGCCGGGTTTGGTTTATTTTGGGACAAAGTTCCAAATGATTCAGAAGAAACGGGCTTATGAGGCCGGGCAGGTTTTTGGGGCGCGAGGTTTTCTTAAAAGCGGTTTTAAGAGTCATAGCCAGTTTTTTTGAGATAGTCGCACGATTTTTAGGGCCGGCCGGCGGGTTGAAATTTTTAAAGATATCCCGGGTGGTAAGCTTATCTTTAAAAGTTAT
>JAHKAQ010000022.1 GCA_018825765.1 Patescibacteria group bacterium | reverse complement strand
CGTAAATTCTGACATCGGCGTCAGTGTCGGGATGATTGCTGCCCATGGCATAGGGAGGCTGATATTCATAGGCTCCGATGTCAGGCGTGCCGTAGATGGGATTGCCGGCGTAATCAGTGGTGAGACCGAGATCGGTGCCGGTGTCGATCAATGGAGAATCATATTGCAATGAATAATCAGAGCTGTCGCTGAAGGCGCGCTCGTATCTTTGGGTTCCTCCGTTTAAGGTGCCGTTTGCTCTAATATAGGCCACGGCCTGGGAAAAGGTCTTAACCTGAACATTGCAGTTTACCAAAGCATCTAAAAGGTTGTCCCAGTTATCATAAGTGAATTGCGAGGTATTGTGGGAATAAAAAACGATTATTTCCCCAAGAAGATTAAGGTATTCGCAAAAACCGGCGGTATTTCTTGAAACATTGGTCATAGGCATTATGGTTCCGCCCATAACCTGGCCCTGAACATCATAGACGTCTATGTCGCTCATGTCTGTATAGCCGCTGGGGCCGGTTCTGGCTCCGTTTATATTATTGTTTTTTAAGTAAGTGGTAGTGTCGCTATCCCATTGATTATAGGGATAGGAGCTGGCGGTTACTGTGGTGCTAAGGTTGCTTTCAATATCTTCAATCGAGCCTGCGATTTCGTAATCGAAATAACGGGTTTGATTCAGCTGAGCGTGATAATCGGCAGCGTTTATATCCTGGGCAGAGACGTCAGCCAGGCATTTGCTCTTGGCACCATCGTTGTAGCTTGAGGCGTGGGTTAAAGAAGCGGAATAACTGGCCAGATTATTTATTCTATTGGCAAGTTCGCTTAAAGTGTCATAACTGCTGTCTGTAAGATCAATATTTTGATCGGCAATACTGTCGAGACTGGTGGTCAGGCTATCGGCGTAACCGTCAGAGTCGGTGTCTTCTATGGTTACAGTGGCGGTGGTTTTTCCCCCGCCGGTGTATTGAATGTTAAGGCCGGAAAGATCGGAAAGATCCGAGTGGGTCCGGCTGTGAGGCACCACGTCATGCCCCTGATCAAAATATGATTTAAGGGTTGTCCAGTCGCTGGAAGTCATACCTATGGTATGGAGAAAAAATGTGGCTTGAAATCCCCTGTCTTTTGCTTTATCGGCCACAGCATAGAAATAATCTGAATTATTTTTATCATCCACTCCCAGGACGACAACGGCCGGCCTTTTGGGTGAGCTGAATTTAGGACTGGTGTAGAGATTTCCTCCTCCATCAGTTAAGCCGACCCAGTTAGTGACGTTGGGGTTTTGGGGGTTGGGAAAAAGCACTGAATAGGCGGCGCTGCAGGTGCCGGAACCAGTATGGTCTATGGTGGCGTAAGTCATGGCATCCAGGCCGCTGCCGGAAAGAATGGAATTTTTAAGATAAATGTTGTGCGAGCCGGTGGCTGATTGAATGGCGTAGCGGTCCTGAGTGGGAAAGGTAACATTATTAAAAGTCGCGTTTTGGCCGGCGGTAAAATAGTTTCTCTGGTTGCCGCTAACAAGACCGTAGTTAATAATAAGAGTGGCGTTGGGATTAGTAGCGTTAATTCCAAACACAGTATGATCCTTGGCGGTGAATCTATTTAAGGTAACTGTAATGGTGTTGGTCGCGGCAATGGCTATGCCGCTTGCCCCGTCTTTTGAAGTGACATCCGTGGCGGTAACTGTTTTAACACAGCGCCAGTTATAGCTTCCGGTTTGAGATCCGACAAGAGTAAGCCTGGAAAGAGTGGTAATGTGGGTTTGATTAAGGGTGTAGTCAGCGGCGCCGCTGCCGTCAATTATTACTTCTCCATTGTGACCCGAGGCTGAACTTCCCTGAATAGTGATATTGTCCGCTTTAGTGTCTAAATTTTCCGTATAGGTATGGCCTGAAGAGCCGCCGCTAATTTCAATGACTGTTCCGGCGGTGGTTCTGGCGGTTAAAGCGGCCTGGATTGTAGTGTAGGCGTCGGTCCAGGAAGTGCCGTCAGCGGCGCCTGCGGCGTCCCATTTGACGTAATAGGTGGCGGCGTGGGCTTTAGGAACGAAAAAAAACAAGCAGAATAAAGCTAAGGTAAAGATAAAAGATTTTCTATGGAGCTTAGGAAAAACCACGGGGGTTTATTTTAATTTTCTTATTCCTAAATAGATTATATCTTCATTCCCCGGTTCAAGCGCGATAACCGAAACAGTATTTGAGGTCTGGAATTCAGCGGCCTGCCAGCTTTGGCCGTGGTCAAAACTGCGGTAAAAGGTGCCGCGGGCGCCAAAAAAGATAATCCGGGAATCGCGGCCGGCGACGGCCAAAGAGTGAATGCCCGAGGAATTTTCGTTTTGATCCTGGCTTGAGCCGATAAGAATCGGGATTTCCCGCCAGTCTTGGCCGCTATTTTGGCTTATGAAAAGACCGACTGAAGTAGCGGCATAAACCGTGTCTTTCTTTTTCGGATCAGCTAACAGCGCCTGAATGCTCTGGGGCTGGGATTGGTCGGGAAATTGTTCGTTTAAGCTAATTATTTTAAGGCCCTGATCCAGCTGGTTCTGGTTTTGTCTTTCCTGGTCATCATCATCTTCGGAGACAGCGCCGGAATGATCAATTTTATAGACGCCTTTGTTAAATAACATAAGGTAAATGTTCCGGGTGTCGCCGGCGTCCATTTCGATGGCTAAAATCGGCTCCTGAATCTGGGCGATGTTTGACCATTCCTGGCCCTGGTTGACGGTTTTATAGAGTATGCCGCGGGTGTTGCCGGCGTAAAGGATGTCGGGATTAAAGGAGTCAACAGCCAGAGAGGTGAGGTAGCCGCCGCCTTGAGGTTCAACGAAAAGATCAACCCAGGTTTGGCCGCGATCCATGGATTTTATAATCTTGCCGCGGCTGTGAAAAACACTTAGGGCATAAATTGTGCTGGTGTCTCTGGGGTCGATAACAATGTCATATACTTTTTCAGCCGGCGTAAGCTGGCGCCAGTTTTGGCCGCTATTTTCGCTTACGAAAATACCGGATTCTTCGGTGCCAAGATAAATTCTTTGAAAGTCTTTCGGGTCAATGGTAATCGCCAGAACATTCACCGAGCTAATATTCTTTTTTTCTTCAATGGTATTTACGGCTTCAAATGTCTGGCCGGCGTTAGTGGATTTAAACACTCCGGCGGATCCGGAAGAACTAAGAGAACAGCCGGAAATAAAAAGCGCGAACAAGAGGTAAAGAAAAATCGGGGATATTTTTTGTATCATGATTATAAGGTCATTTTAATCCAGGAAGGCATTTTCCAGGGCTAATTTGGTTGAAATATTAGTGTTTTTTATTTGTTTTCTTAATTCCAAAAGGACAGTTACGCGCTTAACTATTGTAGTTGAATTATAGCCTGTTTTAATATTTTTGTGAACAAAAGAGAAACGTTCGGGGCAAAAACTTGATTCAAGCAGGGCGGTTAAGTAGACAAGCCAAAAATCAATCTTTTTTTCAAGCATCCGACGGTTATCGCTTTCTTTTTCAAGAAGCTTGAACCGCTCCCAGAGAGGGGCTTGAATAATCTGGTCCAGCTGGATTTTTATCTTTTCAAGCTGTTTTATTTTTAGTGGATTTTTAATAAGACTTTTGGCAATTCGCGGTCTGCCCCAGGAGTAAAGCGCGACTTGGGACGTTAAATCTAAAGGCGCGGAATCAAGGCGCAATTTTTTAAGAATTTTACAAGGATGAGTCAGGCCGATTTTGATTAAAAAACTGCGCGAACGGATGGTGGGCAGGAGTTTTTCTTCGGATTCGGTGATGATTAAAAAAATATTGCCTTTTTTGGGCTCTTCCAGACTTTTTAAAAGGGCGTTAGCCGCGCTTTGGTTAAGACGTTCGGCTTTTTTTATGACGCAAACCATGTAAGATTCGGGTTTTGATTTTAGATCCATGAATTCCAGCGCTTGCCGGATTTGGGAGACGGAAATTTCTTTTGGGCGGATTTTTTTGTTTTTCTGTTCGATTTGGGGCGAAATTATAACAACGTTGGCTAATTGATCGCGGGGATCAATCAGCTGATTGATAAGTTTTTTGGAAAAATTAAGCTTGCCGGTTCCGGGCGGGCCGGCGATGATATATGAACCGTCGGCTATCGAGGAGCGGGTAATCTTATCGATTAGTATCTTTGTCGCGGAAGGCATAGTATTTTTTTTGGATAAATTCTTTTAGTTCTTTTTTAAAACGGCGGCTGGAAAATTTTTGGGCAAAGGCTTGGATTTTTTGAGGGTTATAATTTTTGCGGTTTTGGTTTATTTTAAAAACTCCCTGGGCCAGCACTTCGGCGGAAGAGGCCTGGATAAATTCACCGTTCAGCCCGGGTTTTATAATTTCTCTCGCGCCGCCCTGATTAAGGGCCAGAACCGGTTTTCCCGCGGCCATGGCCTCGACCGTGGAAATTCCGAAATCTTCTTCGGCCGGCTGGATGTAGGCGCGGCAGTTTTTAAAGTATTGAATGGTTTTTTTGCGATTTTGATAACCCAGCAATTTGATGTTGGGGCCGGCTAAGCGGTGGAGTTTTTTAAATTCCGGGCCCTGACCTATTATTACCAGCTTCCAGCCTAATTTATTAAAAGCTTCAACGGCCAGGTTTATTTTTTTATAAGCGGAAAGGCGGGAAACAATCAGGAAATAGCCGTGATCTTTTCGGGCCTCGCAGGCGCTCTGAGCGAAAAGTTCTGTTTCCACCGGCGGATAAATAACTACTGAAGACCGGCGGTAATATTTTCTTATTTTTTG
>JAHKAQ010000021.1 GCA_018825765.1 Patescibacteria group bacterium | reverse complement strand
GAGAGCGTGAAGGTTGACGTTAATTCGAAGAAGACCTAAAATATAATTAATAATAGCCCAGGTGGAAAACCACAAAGGCATATCTCGTTTTGAGAATGTCTTTTTTATTTATAGGCACATCTCAATCCGAGGTGTGCCTTTTTTTATTACCTAATCTCAAATCATGCCAAAAGCAGACTCAAAATCTGAATCTATGCCAAGACCAAAACCGCACCTAGTGATTTATTCCGACGATATGCCGGAAATAAAAAATTTTAACATAGGGGAGATTGTAAGACTTAACATAAAAGTCGAGGTGGTAAAACTGAACAAGGGCGATGAATATGGAATGCCTATGGAGGGCGAAAAAGAATCAAAGATAATTTTTGCAAAGTGTAAAGTTATTTCCGCCGATGTTCTTAAGGAAAAAATGTCTTTCGAAGAAGAAAAGGGACAAAGACTAGCTGACGCCAGTGCTAAAAAAAATCAATAAATTAAATACATGAGCGACAAATTAGAAGTTCAAAAAAACGTGACCCTGTCAGATGTTGACGAATTTTGCGAAGTTCTGAAAAAGATTGAAAGCGACAAAGATGTTACTCAGATCAGTATTGGGGGAGTAATCGATCGAGGGCAAGAACACCCGGTAACCAATCTTTCCATAAGCTGGAAAGATAAAACAGAAAAAATATAATAATTCCCAATAAGCCGTAATCTGGAAATCGCCAATCCGTATTATGGCAAAAACCAAAAAAGAGGATTCAAAAGTTGAAGCCCCTAAGGAAACAAAAGAAGAAAACAAAAATACTCCTCCCAAAGAGCGGGATTATTCTGAATTGATAAAGCAGGTTAAATCGGAATATAAACTGGCCTATGACTTTATGAAGCCAAAGATTGAGGAATGGGCTTTGCGTTTGAAACTCTACAACAATCAAAAGCGGGATAAAGAAGCTATTGGGGATCCCTTGATGTTTACACTTCACCAAACAGTTCTTGCTTCGCTGTATTCTGACCAGCTGATGGTTGAGTTCGAGGGTCGGGAGGAAGGTGATGAAGACACAGCCGAATCTCTGGATAATCTTGCAAAATACGACGAAGACGATATGGAAAAGGACATTGTCGATTACGAATGGGATTGGGACGCTTCTTTCTTTGGCCGGGGGTTACTTTTGTTTATGGAATATGACCGGAAAACTTACACACCTATTCCAGAGGTAATTGACCCTATGACATGGCTTCGTGATGAGAATGCTAAAAGCATTAATGGAGACAGGAGAGGCCGCGGAGCAATGAGGTATGGTGGCCGTGAAATTCGTCTTACCGAAAATGAAATGAGGTCTGCCGGAGTTTATTTTAATTTCGATGATTTAAAAGATAACGGGAAAGACGCCGAATCCCTCACTGACAGAAATTCAGAACTAAGGACAGAGGCTCAGGGGCTTGGAAGTATAAGCCGAAAAGGAGTAGATGGGGAAAATAAAGATTTCAAGGTGCTTGAATGGTTTACCACTTACGGAGGTAAGAAAGTACTTGTTGGCTTAGCTGAAGGACGCAGTCAAGTTATTCGATATACGGAATTAGATAGCAATCGCTGGCCGATTATAGACCGCCCAATCTATCCAATGGCTCACGATTGGGACGGCGTTTCTATTCCGGATTTAACTGAGGACAAACAAAGAGCGCGTTCCGTAATGCAAAATCTTGGAATGAAGGGAGTAAAGGCCGGTCTTCATCCGATGTATCTTTACAACACGAACAAAATTAAGAACCGGGCTGATCTTAATTTTGAATTTAATAAATTTGTCGGCGTTGATGGAGAACCGTCCGGCGCAGTTGCGCCCATGCAAACAAAAACTGTTCAAGCTGAAGTAAAGTGGATTTTTGACATTTTAGATACTGCGGCTCAAAGGGCGACTTCTAGCCCTGAAATACAGCAAGGAGTGCAAAGCGATGACAAGAGAACGCTTGGAGAGATTCAACTGGTGTCTTCTAAAGCTGACACTCGTTATTCTTTGTCGGCCAAAATATTTGGGTGGAGCGAAAAAAGATTTTGGCGGCAATGGTACAAACTCTATAAAAAACATTTCAAAGATAAAATTGACGAAAAATCAATTCGGATCAATGGAGCAATGGGTACTCAATGGAGGAAGCTTACCCGGGAAAATATTATTATGGTCACCGATCCGGATGTTGCAATAGAAAGCAAAATCATTTCCGACCAGAAAAGATTAATAAAACTTAATATATTTAGGGCCTACGTTAAGGACGTTATCGCGACCTCAGGCAATAGCGCTAATTTACGTTTCGCTCTTAAAAAACTCGGGAAATTATCAGGACTTACAAAGGATGAGATTGACAGATTGCTTCCGCCTAACACTGATGAGCTTATTTCCCAAGAAGAGAACGGCCGGCTAGACAATAATAAGCT
>JAHKAQ010000020.1 GCA_018825765.1 Patescibacteria group bacterium | reverse complement strand
TCTAACCAGCTGAGCTACGCCCCCTAATATCCAAAAAACTCAACCAACTAACTTTGAGCTTTTCTACAATTTAGCTTTTTTAAAATCGTTACGCAAGTTTTCAATTATCCTTTATAATCTGCTAAGTTTTCTTAATTTCACTTTTATATTATTATAATCTTGCCTGATAATAAAAATAATCAATGCGCCTGTCTAAACTAATAAAATCTATAATCCTTGCAACATTTTTATCTGTGGTTTACGCTAACGCCCAAACCGTCGACTGGAACAGTTGTTCACCCGATCAGGAATGTCCCTACCCCGGCCAATGCGGCGCGTACACTGATACTAATAACGACCAAATTTGCGATTACTCTCAACCCGAACCAGAATCCAAAATTCAAACTCAGGTTCAAAAACAAACCCAAACAGAAATTCAGCAAAAACAAGATAAAAAATATATCTTTTTACCGCTCATAATCATCTTAGTGTTTAGCTATATTGCAACCTGGTCGCTGGCCAGAAAAAAAATAATTACTTTAGCCGCTCATAAAAAATTATGGAATTATCTTTTACTAATTAGCTTCTTAATCTCGGGCTTTAGCGGATTATTCCTGGTGCTCAAAGTAAATTACGGTCTGATTATCCAATGGCCTTTTAATCTTCTTTATTGGCACGTGGAACTGGGCATCGCGATGGCCGCAATCTCTGTATTTCATATTATTTGGCATTGGCAATATTATTTTTCCAAGTGTAGAATCAAAATAAGGGAAATATTTAAAAAATAATTATTAATAAACATCTTATGAAAAACACCATCAATAACTTAGCCGCCGCCTTTATCGGCGAATCCCAGGCCAGGAACCGCTACACTTATTACGCCAAAGCCGCCAGAAACGAAGGCTATGAACAAATCGCCGGCATTTTTGAAGAAACCGCCAATCAGGAAAAAGAGCACGCCAAATGGCTCATCCGTTTAATAGGCGAGCTTCAAAAGAAAAACAAAACCTCCAGACAGCCTGTCAAAGTGCCTATGGCCGAAGTCATAACCGTGCTGGGAACTACCGAAGAAAACTTATCTTCAGCCATTGCCGGAGAAAACTACGAATATACCTCCATGTATCCCGGATTCGCCAAAATCGCTCAAAAAGAAAAGCTTAGCTCAATCGCTGATCGTCTTCGTTCTATCGCCAAAGCCGAATCCCATCACGAAGAACGCTACAAAAAGCTCCTGAAAGAATTAAAAAACAAAACCCTCTTCAAAAAGAAAACCCAAACCCAGTGGATCTGTCGCGAATGCGGCTACCCGCACAGCGGTAAAACTCCTCCCAAAATCTGCCCCTCCTGCGGCCACGCGCAGGCTTTTTATCAAGTTAAGTGCGAAAAATATTAAAATTTTATGGTTCAACTATTATGACTCAACTCAATCAAATCTATAAATGCAATATTTGCGGAAACATTGTTCAAGTCGTCCACGCCGGCGCCAACCTGGTAGTGGCCGGCATGGCTGAAAAGTCCGGTTATAAGATCTTTTTTAAAGACTTTGCCGTCATCGGTTTTTCTACCATAATGCTTTCCATAGCCATCGCCCAAATCTATATTTTTGTCCGCTATTTTATTTTCTAAAAATCTATCGCCCAATAAGACCTTATCATGAAAACTAAAAACTACAGCAGAAATATCATCAGCCGCTAATTCTTTTGATAACCGGCCCGAGCCGCCGCCAAACCAGAAACTCTCTTAAACCCGGCTCGCTTTAAAACCACGGCGCAGCTCTCCAAAGTGGCCCCTGAAGTTATCACGTCATCAATTAAAATAATATTTTTTCCAATCAGCTCGGGTTTTCGTGAAAGTTCTTCTCTGCGCACCTCAAAAACATTTTCAACGTTTTCCCGCCTCTGTTTCCTGCTTTTAATTTTCATTTGCGTTTTTCTTTCTTGTTTTTTCAAAAGCAATTCCTGACACACGTAATTTCCAGAGACTTTTCCCAGGTCTCTGGCCAAAATCCCGGCCTGGTTATAGCCTCTTTTTCGTTCTTTGGATTTTGACATTGGCACCGGCACTAAAATATTTTTCTTGTCTTTTTTCAAAAATTCCTTTATCTGTCCCGCGTTGAACATTGCTCCAGCCAGGTCGCGAGAAACAAGAAAAACCGATTGATATTTTAATTCGTAGATTATTTTTTCAAGCAATGAACAGGAAAAATAACCAAACGCCAATACCTGATCCAGGGCGTATTTTTCCCCGCATCGGACGCAGGTTTGGCCCAGAAAAGTCCTGGCCCCGCAATAAAAACAACTGTTATTCAAATACAGATCAAGTTTTTTCGCGCAATCCGGACAAAAATAGTAATCGTCCCGGCCACAGCCAAGGCAGGCGATTGGAAATAGAAAATCCAAAAAAACTTTGCCCGCTCTTTTTAACATCTTTAATTTCTAAGGGTCTGTTGCCAAATAGGCTTTCGTTACGAATTTGACCGAAAAATGGAAATTGCAGTAGAAATGCTATTTGGCAACAGACCCTCTAAAACCCAAAATTCATAAAAAAATAGCCCAAAGGCCATTAAAGAGTTATAAAAAAAGCATGAAAACATTTTAAAAAATCACCCCTCAAGCCCCAGCCGCCTTTATTTTCTTCACCTTTTCAATCACTAAGCTCGAACCTCTAATCTAATAGTTTGTTTTTTCAATCTCCCTTCAACTATAGTTGGCTTTTTACTCTTACTGTTTAAAATAATTTGAGCCAGAGGATCTTGAATTAACTGCTCAACCTTTTTTCGCACCAGTCTGGCTCCTTCTCTTTTGTCAAAGCTTTCCCGGGCCAGATATTTAAAAATTTTCTTATCCAAAACAAGCTTTATTTTCTTTTCTTTAACCCGCTTTACCAGCTTGTCCGCTTCGTTTTTCGCGATTCTTGAAAGATCGTTTATTGATAAAGAATCAAAAACCAGAATGTGATCAATCCGGTTTAGAAGTTCAGGCAAAAGAATATCCCTTAATTTATCCACCGCTCTTTGCTTGGTTTGCTTTTTTATCACTCCACTGCCCAGGCTCTTTCCTTCAAACCCGATCATGTCCTCAATAAAACTTTTAGCTCCCACGTTGGAAGTCATGACAATAATCGTATTTTTAAAATTCACCGTCCGTCCGGCCGCGTCGGTTAAAATCCCGTCTTCTAAGATCTGTAAAAGTATGTTAAAAACTTCAGGGTGAGCTTTTTCAATCTCATCGAACAAAATAAGGCTGTAGGGGTTGCGCCGCACCTTATCGGTTAATTTTCCGCCGTCTTCATAACCCACGTATCCCGCCGGCGCTCCCAAAAGCTGGCTTACGTGATGCTTTTCCGAAAACTCGCTCATGTCAATTCGAATGAAGGAAGCTGGATTTTTGAACAAAACTTCAGCCAGGGTTTTGGCCATGTAAGTCTTGCCTACCCCGGTCGGTCCCAGAAAAATGAAAGACCCCAGCGGCCTTGACGGGTCATTTATGCCGCTCAAAGATCGCTGAATAGTTTTGGCCGCGGCTTTTATAATATGCCGTTGCCCGATCACGCTTTTCGCCAGTTTTTTTTCAAGCCCGAGCGCCTCTCTGGCTCCCTCAACCGTTATATCTTCAGCTAAAACACCCGTGTGTATGGCGATTATTTTCTTAATGTCTTCCTCGGTTACTCGAAGAAAGGCCAGTTTTTCCCGCCTTGCCTGTTCTTGTTTGATAAACCCCAGAATCTTATTTATTTCCGCCTCATCCTTTCTAAGCCCGCTGGCTATTCTGTATTCATTGTTTAAAATAAGCCTTTCTTTTAATTTTTTGATGCGCTTTTTTTGATCCAGACAGCGCTTCATCTTTTTGGTAATGTCAAACGAAACCGCTTCAGCCCGGGCCTTGGCCATAGCCTCATCAATAAGGTCGATCGCTTTATCCGGCAGAAACCGGTCGTTTATAAAGCGCGTGCTAAGGTTGATCGCCGCTTCAATCGCTTTTTTATCGATTACCACTTTATGGTATTTTTCGTAATTCTTTTTAATTCCCCCTAAAATATCCCGCGTCTCTTTTATTCCCGGCTCCCTGATTATAATCGGTTGAAATCGCCGCTCCAGCGCCGGATCTTTTTCAATATGCTTTTGATATTCGTCGAAAGTGGTTGAACCGATTAATTTCAAGTCTCCTTTAGCCAGCGCCGGCTTTAGCATGTTAGCCGCGTCCAGACTTCCCTGCGCGCTGCCCGCTCCCATTAAATTATGAATCTCGTCGATGAATAAAATTATTTTATCGTCCCGGCTGGCCTGATTTATTACCTCTTTCATTCTTTGTTCAAATTCTCCGCGAAAAGTCGTGCCTGAAAGCAGTAAACCCAGATCCAGCTCATAGATTATCCTGCTGGCCATTTCCGCCGGCACCTCTCCTTTGTTTATCCGCTGAGCCAGCGCGTTTACCACCGCGGTTTTGCCCACTCCAGGTTCACCCACCAGCACCGGATTATTTTTATTTTTACGCAGTAAAATATTTATCAGCCTGTCTGTTTCCCCGGTTCTCGCGATAATCGGATGCGCTTCTTCTCTCTGGTTTTCTCGGTTTAAATTATTGGCGTATTTCTCAAGCAAATTCGTTTCATTTCCTTTGGCTTTAGCCATAATTTGCATATTCATGGCTTGCAAAAAATCAGGAATCTGTCCAAAACCGGAAAATTCCCCGCTCCGCCGCTGTAAACTCCGCCGCTCTTGGGATTTTTTCCCTGTCGAATCAGTCGCCCCGCCGGCTCTATTCACGCTCTTGTTTATTATCTCTTTTATTTTTTTGTCCCTGGATCGTAAAATCGCGTAAACCAAATGTTCGGTCCCAATATATGGATAATGAAATTCAAGCGCGATTTTCGCCGCCTGTCTTATGGTTTCTTTTAAATCTCCGGAAAAAGGCATACTGCGGGCCGTGTCAAAATCCTGGTAAAAATCTATCAGCGCGCTTTTTTCAAAACCCATTTCTTTCAGGATATTCTTGCCCACGCTCCCTTTCTCGAAAGAAATAGCGTATAAAAGATGAACGCTTGTCACTTCTTTGGCGTTCTGGCTAATAGCCATAAGCCTGGCCCGGTCGATGGCTTTTTTAGTGTGATTTGAAAATCTAGCTAATATTCCTTTTGGCATGCTTATATCAATTATTGCCTATTTATTATGCCGGGTTATTTTCTCTCTGTCTACACTCCGGGCTTTTCATTGTGTGATTAACGTAAAAATGTTACCATAAAAACTCAAAAAACAGATTCATTATAAAACAAAAAATGATAAAAAAAATCACCCGATTATTTATTACCTCTTCCCTTATTTTCTCCATTTCCCATGTTCAGTTTCCGCCGCCCGCCCACTCCTTTTTTGATTCAATAGGAGAAACCATCAAGCTAAAAACCGCCCAGGCCTCTTCTGATTCAGAAGGAGAGTCCAATGATCAGGATCTCTGGAAAAAATACAAGCAATACAAAAAATATAAAAATTACAAAAAATATAAAAAATACAAAGAACAATACGCCTTTAAATCCAAAGCCGAACGCCAGGATTACAAAAATAAATACAAGCTGTATAAAAGCAATAAGAAAAAATACGCCCAATACTACAGCCAATATATCCGCTACCGGAACTACAAAAATAAATACAGCAAATACAGCAAATACAAAAAATACAGCAAATATAATAAGTCAAGATACAAAAAATACGGAAGCTCAAAATACAAAAACGGCTATGATCGCTATGAAGCCGGCCGCAAAAACCAAACTGTTTCTTCTTCCACTTCCGGCAGTCTCGGTCCTGACATAAAAGTCGGTATTTTAAGCTTTGATAAGTCTTACGCCAAGGATCACGCCATGACCATCAAAGCTAATACGAGCTACAGCATTAAAGACAAAAACAGCAATACGATCGCCACCGTAAGCGGCAGCACTGAAGCCAAGGTGAAATACGCGAGTAGCGGCAAGGTAAGAGTCTACGGCGATGGCTTTGACAGCACCGTGGATGACTATGTTGATTTCGTGGCGGCCAGCGGCAGCAACAACGATATGATTTTTGACGTTGAACCCAAAAGTTTTGATGATTATCGGGGACGAATTCAAGTGCGCTATTCTGATAATTCAGATAAGCTTTGGGCCATTAATATTCTCCCGCTGGAGCACTATACCTGGGGAATGGGTGAAATTACCGGCACCGGCGACATGGGTTACAATCGGGTCATGACCGTCGTGTATCGAACCTACGGTTATTGGAAAATACAATACAGCACTAAATACGCCAAAGACGGCTTTACTGTTGACGCCACAGCCGGCAACCAGATTTACTACGGTTATGATTGGGAAACCAGCCACAGCCGCATCCAGAGCGCCGCCGAAGACACTCGCGGCAAAATCGTCAAATACAAAGGCGACGTGGCCATTACCCCTTATTCGTCATCCACCGACGGCCGCACCCGCTCCTGGAAAGAGCGCTGGGGATCCAGCAATTATCCTTACTGCAAATCAGTCGATGATCCCTACGGGAAAGTATCTGGCGCCGGCTCCATCGCCGGAAACCATATGGTCGGCCTTTCAGCCAGAGGCGCCCTTGTTCTAGCCGGAGATCATGGCTGGGATTATGAAAAAATCCTAAAATATTATTACACCGGCATTGATATTGTTCAGGAATACTAGTTTTCCGTTTGGCGCAAAAACCTATTAGTAAATAATTCTTTTTTCTCCTAAAACCCCGCGATCTTCTCTGCGGGCTGGTTATCTTAAACTTGCGCCGCTTTTCCTCTTCTTTTACAATATTATTGAATTAGTTAATTTATCTTTATGTCTAAAATTCAAAAAATATTTATTAGCCTTATTCTTTTAGCTGTTCTCGGTTACGGAGTTTATGTGTATTACGACCGCTTTTGGCAAAGAGGCGACAGCCAGCCCCGGGATTATCAGTCGGATTTTTCCAGCCCTCAAAAAGACAACCAGGAGTCGGAAGAAACAAACAGTCCTGGCGCGGCCAATCAAACATCAGAACAACGCTTCCAAAAAGAATGCAGCAGCAATTGCACTTCTTTATCCGGCGAAGAACAAAAACAGTGTTTTGAATTCTGCGGTCTGACTAATGGAACAAACAACCAGGAAGATCCTGACTGCGGGAAAAAAACCGGCCTCGAACGTGATAATTGCTTCAAAGATCAGGCCGTGAAACAAAAGAATGATTCCGTGTGTGAAAATGTTTCCGATTCCTCTGTTAAACAATCCTGCATAAACGCCGTTGCCGAAGAAGTCCTGGAAGATTTTTAAACCCTCTGCAATTTTATGAATGAACTTAATCCTGGCCTGCCTTATCAGCCTCAAAAAATAAAAAAAAGGCTTTCTGTCTCCGGCGAACATATTGTTTACGAATATGGCGACAGCCAGGTTATAAAATTTCCCTTTGGTCCTATCTACAAATACAACGCTGACGACGCCATCCGAAAAATCAAAAACGAATTCCAGATTATTGAAAAATATTTCAAAGATTTTATCGTCCCTTCTCACTTGCATATTTTCAAAAAAAACCAGAAAAAAACTTACTGCATCATTCAAAAAAAAGTCGCCGGCCGGCCGCTAAAGCCTAAGGACCTCGCTCAAGGACAATTAAAATCTCAATTTAAAAAAATCCTGGAAATTAACCGGCTGATGTTCGAAACCACTAAATATACTCTGGAGTTTTTCGGCGTATCCGGACTTTTTTTTCACGGCTTAAATCGCTGGATGGAAAATATCTGGATAATCGACAAAGAAATTAACAGCAAAAACATTACGATCTCTGCCCCGGAAAACACCGAAAAAGAATTAAAAATTATCGATTTCGGCCTCGTTTCCGAACTCAATATGGTTTCCAGTTCCTTTATTCTTCGCTGGTTCGTGAAATGGGCCGTAAACCGCCAAAAAAAGCTTTTAAAACTTTATCAATAGGATTTTACTAGTTACCCGTTTAATGTTATCATTCTTTTTATAGCCGCCGATCATAAACGCTTTAAAAATAAATCATAAACGCTTTAAAAATAAAAATGAAAACCAGACCCAAAAAATTAAAAAATAAAACC
>JAHKAQ010000002.1 GCA_018825765.1 Patescibacteria group bacterium | reverse complement strand
TTTTTTCGCTTAGCTGAGGCTAAACTGCAAAAATTATTTTACGAATTTGCCGCGAAGATTGGAAATTTCGTAACGAAAGCCTATTTGGCAACAGACCCTAATAAGAAAAGTAAGATCAAGATAAAAATATGAAACAAAGGACAAAAAAGCCGCGCGTTATGATTATTTGGGACGGTTTTGGAATAAGGCCCAAGTATGAAGGCAACGCGGTGGAGCTGGCGAAAAAACCAGTTTATGATGGATTACGGCGTGATTTTTTATACACTGAACTTGGAGCTTCCGGGGAAGACGTGGGGCTAGAAAAGAGCGCCATGTCAGGAAGCGAGGTAGGGCACGCCAACATTGGCGCCGGCCGGATAGTAAAACAAGAATCACGCCTTATTTCAGAAAGCATAGAAGACGGTTCTTTTTTCAAAAATTCAGTGCTTACAGGCGCGATGAATCACGTGAAACAATATGGTTCAAAGCTGCACTTAATGGGGCTTTTGAGCAACGGAGACAGTCCTCATTCCAGAAAGAATCATTTCGCGGCTTTACTTAATATGGCTAAAATGAACAATATCTCTAAAGTGTTTGTTCATTTTTTCAGCGACGGCCGCGATTCTAAGCCTAAAAGCGCTCGGAAATGTCTAAAATATTGGGAAGAAGAGATGAGAAAGCAGGGCGTGGGAAAAGTAGCCACCATCGGCGGCAGGTATTATGGCATGGATCGGGCTAAAAATTGGGATCGTCTGAAAAAGGCTTATGAGGCGATTGTTCAGGGGAAGGGGGAGAAAGTAGCGACGGCCGGGCAAGCGATTTCGGCTGGTTACAAAAAAGGGCTGACCGACGAGTTTATACTGCCGAGCGTGATTTATGAGGCGGGCAAACCAGTGGCGCGGTTTCAAGACGGAGACGCGGTGATATTTTTTAATTTGCGTTCGGATCGGGCGCGGCAGTTTACAAAATTATTCGTGCAAAAAACATCAAGGGAAACTGAACTGCCTGAGCCGCGGCTTAATGATTTATATTTCGCGGCTATGACCGCTTTTGGCCCGGATTTGGAGGTGCGAACCGCTTATGAAGGCAAGAAACTTTTGGGAACTTTGCCCAGAGTGTTGGGAGAGAATAAGAAGAAGCAGTTATATATTTCCGAAACGGAAAAATTCGCTCACGTTACTTATTTTTTGAACGGCGGCTTCCCAGAAGCGGTAGGAGGCGAAGACCGGATCATGATTCCCTCCAAAGAGATAAAATCATACGATCAGGTTCCGGAAATGTCGGCAAAACTGGTGACGGATGTTATAATTAAATATTTAAGGGAAGATCTTTATGATTTTATTTTCGTGAACTATCCTAATCCGGATATGCTGGGGCATACAGGCAACATAAAAGCGACCATAAAGGGAATTGAATTTATAGATAAATGTTTGGGAAGGGTTTGGAAAGAGGTGGAGCAAAAAGACGGATTCTTATTGCTCGCGGCTGATCACGGTAATGCAGAAGAGATGATAGATCTGAATGATGGCAGTAAATTGACTTTTCATACCAGAAATAAAGTTCCTTTTTTAACCGCGGCAAAAGAGATGAAAGGGAAAAAGCTTGAAGCAGGAGGAATTTTAGGAAATATCGCGCCTACAATTCTTGATGCAATGGGGCTTGAGAGGGTAAAAGAAATGATTTCGGGGTTATTTGTAAAAAGAGTAAAATAAAATTTAAAAATTTAAAATGGCAGTTGAAATTACAACTATCGGCTCCGCGACTCGGGATATTTTTCTGGTGCCGGAACAAGTGAAAGTGATAAAAGGAGATAAGGTAACCTGCCAACAGTTAATGGCTTTTGAATACGGGGCGAAGATACAAGCCCGGGAGTTAAGAGATTTGGTGGGAGGGACGGCGGTGAATGTTTCAGTAGGGCTTGAAAGACAGGGGATTGAAGCGGCGGCGTATTTGGCCGTCGGGGATGATGAGGCGGGCAAGAAAGTTATTGATGTCCTGGACAGGGAAGGAGTTTCCAGGTCTTTGGTAGAACAAAAAAAAGGGGCAATGACTGATGTTTCACTGATTATTATTGATAAGGGCACGGGGGAGCGCACAATTTTTCTTAAAAAAGGAGCGGGAAGAGAAAAGGATATAGATTGGAAAAAGATAACTTCTCAATGCGTGTATCTTTCTTCATTGAGAGATGATTGGGGAAATAAAATAAAAATCGCGGGTGAGTTTGTGAAAAATTCTTCCCGGCGATTGTTTTTTACGCCGGCCGCGCCTCAAATACAGGCGGGAATGGAAAAAATGAAAGATTTTTTGAACAAGGTGGAAGTTATTTTTATGAACGAAGATGAAGCGCTGGAGTTTAGCGGACAGAAAGAAAAAATACAAATAGGGCGAATGATAAAAGAAATTTGGCAGGCAGGTCCGAAAGTCGCGGTCATAACCAAAGGAGATCAGGGGGTTTATTTTTATCAAGGTAAAGAGACAGGCTACGCGCCGAGCCGGAAGGTTTCGGCAAAAGACGTGACCGGCGCCGGAGACGCTTTTGTGTCGGGATTTTTGGCTAAATATTTAAGGGGAGCCGCGCTGAAAGAAGCGGCGGAAAACGGGATTGATAACGCGGTGTCGGTTATACAGAAAATCGGCGCGATACAGGGTCTGATAAAAAGTAAAGATAAAGATGGAAAGTAAAGAGTCAGGGAAAATTTTGGCCGAGGTGTCGGCGCGGCATATTCATTTATGCCAGGAGGATTTAGAGGCGTTATTTGGCCAGGGATATGAATTGAAAAAGAAAAAAGAATTGAGCCTGCCTGGAATGTTCGCGGCTAAAGAGACCGTGGAAGTGGTATGTAAAGATTGCACGGCTTCGGCAAAACAAGAGCGGCGGCTGGATAAGGTGAGAATCGTGGGTCCGGTTAGAGAATATACCCAGTTTGAAATATCTTTATCAGAGTCCAGAAAATTCGGGGAACGGCCGTTGGTTCGTTTAAGCGGCGATCTTGAAGGAACGCCCGGGTTTAAAATTATTGGAAAACGCGGGATTCTTAAAAAGGACAAAGGTTTGATAATAGCCAAGCGGCACATTCACGCTTCATTGCGAGAAGCGGAAAAGCTTGGATTGAAACACGGCCAGGAAGTGGCGGTGGTCTTAGGGAGGCAGGGAGAACGCGAGCTTATTTTTAAAAAAGTGACGGTGAGAGTGGCGGAGGATTATCGTTTAGTGTTTCACATCGACACGGATGAAGGCAACGCGGCCGGAGTAAAGAGCAGGGCCTGGGGGAGAATTTTAAAAAAATAAAAGAATCTACATGTATATTCTTGCTATAAATTGCGGAAGTCAAACGGTAAAATACAAGCTTTATGAAGACAGGAAGGAGGATTTAAGTTTGCTGGAGCAGGGGGAAATAAAGAACATCGGGTTTTCAGGAATTAAAGATCATTATCAGGCGATTGGAGAAATAATGAAAAGATTAGGGAATTATAAAGGGAAGATAAAAGCCGTGGGTCACAGATACGTGAACGGGGGAACTGAATTTTTTGAACCTGAGATTCTGGATCGGGAAAAATTAAAGAAATTAA
>JAHKAQ010000019.1 GCA_018825765.1 Patescibacteria group bacterium | reverse complement strand
TTTTCATTTTTTCCTCCTTTGGGGCCCAAGGGCCCAAATGTTTCCATACTCCCTGCGAATATCACCGTCTTTATCAAGGCGGGCCTGTTTCCAGGTTTTTATACCATTTTATATATCCTTTTTATAGCGCCGGTCTGATAAATCAAGTCGCGCGCCGGGATATATAAAATTACGGACCCGCTTACAGGCCGGGTCAGTCTTCCTTTCGGAAGAGAGCATAAATATTTTTCTCAAACCAAGGCAAGACAGAACCGAGGTAATTTCTGTTTTATCTGGGTTTGAGAAACGGGATTTTTTATTTATTAAAGAACTTAGTATTACAGCGTATTTGAGATAGTTTGTCAACCGGAAGCGACGTTATGGGTATTGACAAGGTAAATAACGTCGCTTCCGGTTTTTAGCCGGGTTTATTATCTGCTTTCGCAGTAAACCCAGCCGCCGTCCTCGGCTTTGCCGGTGCATTTGTATGCCCGACAAGCCCAGGACGGGTTGCGCCTCCCCCAACGGTGGTCCCAGCCTTGGGGACCATTATGGGAGAAGCTGGATTGCTGGTGCCACTCCGCCTTCTGCCTGGTGGCGTCGGGCGGGGGCGCCGGTTTGGCGCATCCGGCGCCGGCGGCATAAACGTCGATGGCGACCATGGTCATGGCCGCCAAGAAACAAAAAAACAAAAATTTTCTCATTTTCTCCTCCTTTTCTACCACTGACAGACATCTTCCTTTGCTTGTTTTTATTTGAAGATGTTTTTTAATCAGGGCAGAGACGAAAACTAAAAATCCTGTTTAGTTTTCGTCTCTGCCCTGATTAAGCACGGATTATTGCAGCCGGAACTTTGTTGCTAACTAGTTTATAGGGCCAGGGCCGGTCCGCTTTCTTTGTAAGTTTGCTGCTTGTTTTTTTGCCTGGGCTAACACAAGCGCTACAAGCGCCCATAAGATCCACATAGCCGCGGTTCCTTTCAGGACATTATCTGAAGCTGAAAAAAGTATAACGCTTAAAAATAAGGCCAGGACGGTTAATGCCATCAACTTATTAACAGGTAATTTGATTCTTTTATAGGCTTGCAGCAGTTTAACCAGGGCCCAGCAAAGAAGAAAAGAGTAAGCTGAAAAGCCGATAATTCCTAATTCAATAGCGGAACGCAAATAGTCGTTGTGCGTGTGGTAGGAGCCTTCGAAAAGCCCGTGATTTATTTTAAAGGCTTTTTGTTCGGTGCCCACTCCATAACCAAGCCAGGGTCGCCTGGAAAAGCTTTCCCAGCCTCTTTGCCATTGTTTAAATCGCCAGCGGATAGTGCTAATAGCCGGGGGGTTGTAGATATCTTCGATGCGGTCGTGAACGTTTTCAGAAGCAAAGAAAAGGATCAGCATGGCGGTGGCCGTGAGGATAATGATTTTAGGTGATTTTAAAATACCTATAATAAAGGCAAAACATAGAGCGGCTAAAATTGCTCCCCGGCAAAGGGTGGCCAGAAGCATTAAAAAACTAAAGGCGGAAATTAGATAAATTGGAAATTTGTTCGGATTTTTAGCTGGCTCTTGTTTTTGTTTTAGAACGTAAAAAATAGTGACGGCGAAAATTATTAGAGCAAACAGGGCGAAATTATTAGGGTGAATGAAGGTGCCGTAGATTCTGCTTTCTATGCCGGTGGTGCCTCCAAGGCCGGTTTTAGTGATCAGCTGGTATGAAGCTATAAGAAAGGGGATGATAGCGGAAATAAGGATAATTTTTGGAAATTGGCGAGCAAACTTGGATTGAGCCTTATTTTTTTTAATCTTTAAGTCTTTTGTAAAAATATCGTAAGCTAAGATATAAAAGATAAAAATGGTTAAAAGACGGGTTAGTTCATAAAAACTGGCTTGAATATCCACGGAAAAGATCATACTTGCCGCGGCAATGCCAAGGAATAAAATAATGGGCCAGATTAAAGGAATGGATAAGATATTGATTTTTTTTGAAATAACGTAAAAGGCGCCTAAGAATAAAAAAGTGATACCTAAAAGACCAGTTATGTTAATGCTAATGTTTTCATTTATAACCAAAGAGAAACTATCAGCCAGTCTGTCGGAGAGGGTCCTGGTGATTAAAAAGAGAAATATCCCTAAAATAGGATTCCATAAAAAAATTATAATAAGCAGAAATCCTAGAATCAGAATTAAGGTCATAACAAAGGATTGCGCGGAAAAAATACAATAGACAAGGATAGTTAATAGTCCTGTCATAAATAAGAATCCTATCAGTTTGTTGGATAGCAAAGCGGTTCCAGGCATCATGGATGGGATTTTAGTAATTTAGATAACTAAAAGGATATTTTTTTACTCTTATTTTAGAATCCTGTTTTAGATTTTCCGTGTTTTCATGGACCAGTTTTACAGGGATTTTTTGAAGCGGCTTGTTTTTAAATAGAAACGCATTGAATCCTTTGATGTAATAACAGCCGGTGATTGAAGCTATCAACCCCACGATAAGTCCCAGCAAGCTGTTAAGCCAAACGCTAGGTTGTGGCTTTTGGAACACAATCGGTCCGTCAATTAGTTTTACTTCCACTGTATCTTTGCCGCCATGGTATTGACTACCATTATTGGTAAGATTCCAGGCAATGGCCTGACTTAGGCTTTTAGCAGCCGGTTGAGTGTCCTGGTATGCGCTTATCTTAATAATACCTGTGTTGTTTATCCTTCTGGTTCTTACTATTTTTGCCCATTGCTCTTTGCGTTTTTCTGGATCTTTCGGGAGTTGTGTTAGCGAGGATTCGATTTGGTAAGGAGATTCATAAAGCTTGCCGATGAAAGAGTCGGTTTTTATTACTCTAGCTAAAATTTCAGATAAATACTCGGCGGAACGGGTAGCCACGTAAGCGTCTACCTTATCCGGGTCTTGTTTCTGAATCACCAGGACGCTCATATTAGAGCGGTATTTAGACGGAATTAAGGTGGAAACAGAAAAAGAGAGGGCTGCTATTGCGATTGAAACAAAGATAATAGTAGTTATTGAATGCCTATTAACTAGTTTTTGCTTAATTTTTTCATGGATAATCTGGTTGTTCATGAAATGTTTTAGGTTTAAATAAATTTTTAACAACCGATAACGATATCATAAATGTTAGATATTGTCAATAGTGACAATAAGGAATTGTAAATATACACTAAGGTGTGGATTTATAGGTATAGAAATTTAAACATGAAGATATTACAGATTCATAAGTTTTTTCGTCAAGAAGGTAGCGGGGGCTCGGTAGGAGCTTTATTTGGCCTGATTGATCTTTTGGAAAAAAAAGGAGATAAGGTAATGGTTTTTTCGACCAAGGATGCCCGTAATCTATTTTCTAATAATGAGAAATATTTCGTTAATTCTATTCCTATAAGCAGAAATGATAGTACCGGTTTAGCGGAGAAGTTAAGGTTGTTGGGGCGGATTATTTCTTCAAGGGAAGCGGCGGATAAGCTCGAAGAATTGATTAAAAAACAAGGCAGGCCGGATATAGCTCATATGCATCTAATTACCTATCATCTAACCCCTTCAATAGTGGAGGTTTTAAAGAAACACAAAATTCCCATAGTGCAGACCTTGCATGATTATCAGTTGATTTGTCCGAATCATAAATTATTGAGCCAGGGTGAGATTTGTGAGCGCTGTAAGAAAAAAAAATATTATCAGTGTTTTTTAAACAAATGCATTCAAGATTCCTATTTTCGCAGTTTCGCGGGGATGATGGAACGTTACTATAACCGGGTGTTCAATGATTACGCGCGAGAGATTGATCTTTTCATCGCGCCAAGTCGGTTTATGAAAGAAAAAGTGATTGAATTCGGCATTGAGAAAAAAAAGGTGGAGGTATTAATGAATTATATTTTCTTTGATAATAAAACCAGGGACAGGAAGGATGAAACAGGGCGGAGAGGTGAGCGCTTAAATTACGCTTTGTATTTCGGCCGTTTAGTGAAGGAAAAGGGGGTAGATATTTTAATTAAGTCTTTAAAATTGGTAAGGGATGATTTTTTGAAATTAGTAATTGCCGGCATTGGGCCCGAGGAAAAGGAATTAAAGCGTTTAACTGAAAGACTTGGTTTGAAAAATAGAGTAGATTTTATGGGTTTTAAAAATAAGGATGATCTGGCTCTTTTAATCAAACGGGCTAAATTTGTAGTTTACCCTTCTCGCTGGTATGAGAATTCTCCGCTTACGATTTACGAGAGCATGTATTTTAAAAGACCGGTGATTGCTTCTCGTATAGGCGGTCATCCAGAACTAATTAGGCCTGGAGTGAACGGTTATTTATTTAAATCTGGAGACGCAAAGGCGTTAGCGGAGAAAGTGAATTTAATGACTTTTGAGGAAGCGCGAATTCTGGGGAATAGGGGGGGCCAATGGATAAGAAGAGAGATGGATCAAGATAGCTATTATTCTAATTTAATTTCTCTTTACGGGAGGGTAATTGGCTGAGATTTTTTTGATATATTTTCAGGTGTTGTTTGGTTATTTTATTCCAATCATAGTGTTTTTTTGCATAGATTTGAGCTAGCTTTCCCAGTTTTTTTACTTTTTGAGGGTCGTCCAGGAGATTTTTTAATTTCCTGGTTAAGTCCCGGGTGTTTTTATTTTTGAAAGTAATTGCGTTTTTCGAGGATCCAATGGCTTCGAGATTTTCTTTAATATCACTCACCAACAAAGCTTTTCCACATCCCATGGCCTCTATTATGACGGTTGAAAGACCCTCAGCTTCGGAGGGATGGATAAATAAGTAAGCGTTAGAAAAAAGTTGAGCCAGCGCTTTTCTTTTTTGGGTGCCGGTGAAGATTATATTTTTGTTATTTTTGGTTAATTTTTTAAGTTGTTTTTCATATTGGGTCGTATGAAGCATTTTACTGCTTCCAACAATTACCAGCTTAAAATTACTAGGTAGATGGTTGGATTTTTGAAGCCTAATAAAAGCTTTAATGAGAAGATGAATGCCTTTGTGTTTGACTAGTCGATTGACAGTTAAGGCGTATTTATTTTTTTTTAATCCCCATTTTTTTAGCCGATCAAAAGATGTTGTTTTTTTAATAGCCGTTCCATTCGGTATATATATGGGGGTTTTTTTGTATTTTTTTTTGACTTCCCTTTTAAGCGACTTGGTTAAAGTTATAGTGAGATGAGGGATTGTAGAGATTATTTTTTCGCTAAAGTTTAGATATTTTTTCGCAATAAATCCCCATTTTTGATGATACTGATCCCTGGAGTTGTAAGTGGCAACGACCAGGGTGTTTCTTTTTAAGAAGCGAATAATCCAGCTAAGGGAGGAAGGGCCGGGAGCTTGATAATGAATAACGTCGTAATTAGAAAAAAGAGCGTGAACAGAGGCTAAAAAAGTGTGAACGATTGTGTCAAAATGTTTGGTTCGAATAGTGGGCAAATAAATTAAATTTACCCTTTTATATTTTTTAGGTTTTTTTTGATTTTTGAGATAATAATTTCGGCAGTAAACAGTAATATCATGGCCTTTCCGGGCCATTCTGACCGCTAACTGTTCGACTCTTGTTTCAATGCCGCTATAAAAAGCCGGAATGCCGCGTTGTCCAATAAAGGTGATTTTCATTTATTGACAATATTAGTAATTTATGTCACTATACTTGGTTAATTTTCGGGAAAAGATTCTCGCGAGGAAACGACTGGTTTTTTGAATATTCTATGAATTACAATATAACTTATCAGAGATATCATCAAATTTTAAAAACCGCTAAATTTTTCGTTGACCTAATTTCCGTGGTCTTGGGATATGGCTTGGCTTTGGCTTGGCTGTTAATGGAGTTTGGAATCAGACAAGACATAGCTCCAGAAAAAGACCAAATTTTGGTTTTGGCGTCCACGGTCGCAATAGGACAACTTTTAATTTTTAAGGTAATCGGTCTTTATAGAAAAGAGATTACCATTTTTAATCTTGAGGAAACTCGAAAAATTTTGCAAGCGGGCTTATTGGGAATGGCCGCGGTTTTGATCATAGGGTTTGTTTTGAGTCTTGATTTTAACCTGGTTAAGGGAATCGCTTTAACCGGCGGAGGCCTAACGATAGCTTTGACGCTCCTGGAGAGACATATTTTTTATAAATTGGTAAAGAACAACCATAAAAAAGGTAAATGGGTAAAGAAGATCTTGATTTACGACGTTTGCCCGGTTGGCAAATTGCTTTTGAAGAAGTTGTTTGAAATGCCGCAGCTGGGCTATTGGCCCTTGGGGTTCGTGGACGAGAAGATAAAAAAAGGGACATTGGTGAGCACGAATTCTTCCGAGACTAACGTGGAAATTCCAGTTCTCGGGAGTCTGGAGAATTTAGAAGAGATTGTAAAAAAAGAAGAGGCAGAAGAGCTGTTAATCGCCACGCCGTCAGTCAGGATGGTGGATATGCTAAAAATCATAAAATACGCCAAGAAGGCGAATTTAAATTACTCTTTCGTGCCGAATTTAATGGACGGTTTATTGCACCGCGCCAGATTTTGGACCATTGGCGGGATCCCCTTAATGAAAACGCAGGCGCCGAGGCTTAGCCTTTTTTCAAGAACGTTAAAGAGATTGCTGGATATTGCAATTTCATTGTTGCTTTTGGTATTTATGGCGCCGGTTTTTTTAGTAATCGGGATTCTGATAAAGACAAGCTCCAAGGGGCCGGTTATTTTTAAACAAATAAGGATAGGCAAGAACGGGAAGCCTTTTGTAATGTATAAATTCAGGACAATGAAGCGCAACGTTAGAAAATACGAGCATTGTCCGGTCGGGTATGAAGATAAAAGGATAACGAGAATCGGCAAATATTTAAGAAGAACGAGCCTGGATGAATTGCCGCAGTTTTTAAACGCTCTGAAAGGGGAGATGAGCATCGTGGGTCCGCGTCCGGAGATGGGGTTCATCGTGAGAGAATATAGTGATTACCAGAGAGAAAGGCTGCTGGTAAAGCCCGGGATTACCGGCATTTGGCAGTTGACCGCGGATCGCGGCAGGGAGATTCATGAAAATATGGATTATGATATTTATTATATTCAGAACGCGTCGGTGTTTTTGGATATTTTGATTATGTTTAGAACAGTTTGGTTCGCGGTGAGAGGGGTGGGGGCTTTTTAATTTGATTTTATTGATAGTTTTTTATTTGTCTGTATTATAAAAATATAGCTAGGGAGCGGGCTGGAGGGCAGTTCGGTTCCCTGGTTCCTTAAAAATTGGAAATTTATAAAAAGCACCTGCTTAGACGGGTGCAAGGAGGGTGCAATGAAAAAGAAAGGTTTAGTTTTTTGGGGCGTGTTGGTATTGTTTTTTGTTTTTTCTTTTTGCATGTTTTTTGTCTCCTGTGGCGGAGGAGGAGGATCCGGGGGTGGTAGTACCGGTACCGGAGGTGCTGGATCTGGAGGCGGCGGGGGAACGGTTTCTACCTTGCCGGGTATTGAAGTCCTCTTTCAAGATTATCAAGCCGGTGAACCGCCGATTGAAGTGTTCGCGCTCCGTCGACAAGAGGGAAGCTCTGGATCGGTTTTGGTGATCCGGATAAACATCAATGGAGCAGGTTTCCGGGAGCCGGAACCAGGTGACCCGGCCTGGGATTACGCTGAAAAACTCCAAGAGTTGGACTACTCTTCGCTTGCGGAGAATGGCCAGGTGAGGTTCTGGAGGGCTTTTCCGGACCAGGACCGGTGCTATCTTGATTTTCGATATGACCTGGAAGGCCCCGAGGTCGCGGTGAAATGGGTTCGGAGCTGGCTGTGGGTTCTGGTAATGAACCCGGCAGAGCCAACCGTAAACGAGGAGATGACGACTGTTACCATGTTGTCATCTCAAAACGATGAAGGGGCCTTTTCTTATAACACCTTTGATTTCAGGGTGTTCTTCTCCCAGGCTCAAATGAATACGGTGCTTACCCGCCTGAACCGGCTGGATGGCGTAGCCGCCGGGCAGATTGAGCGGGTAGAGGACCGGGATAAATGGCCGTCAGCGGTGTCGCCGACTGACAGCCCGGCGGATTTTCCAAAGAGAGATTACGATCTTTCTTTGGTGGAAATTGCAGGGTCAGTTATCGACCCCACGAAAAACGATAACACGGTGGGAGTGATGCAGGTTTATACTCCCGCCAAAGGATGGGTGGTGAGGGTGGAGTGTTACAATGGGACATCCACTCTGGATATAGATGTTCACCGTCAGCATCCGGCGATCCAGTATGCAATTTGGTTGACGAGCCAGATACCGGATACACCGGGAAGTGTTGACTGGGAAGTCCTTCGGGCCCATTTTTTCGCCCAGGATTATTCCAACCTCCCGCCTTTTATCCGCGGCCCGGCGGATCAGGTGGAATTTTTGAAGGCCCGGTTAGCCGAGCAAAGGATTACGCTAACCACGGAGATAGTGGACCAGGATTGGGTCTGGATGGAATTTCCCGACTCCTGGCTGGAAATCGGGTTCGGGTTTTATGTCGATGACTTTACCCGGATCGGAGATCCGACCGGGGAGGAATATTTAACCCGGATTTTCCCTATTTTCTCCTGGCTCCTGACCGAGCAGGGGAAAAAAGATTACGCCGAAACCTGCTTCGACGTTACGAAGCAGGAGTAGGCTCTTTTAGTTAGAAATAACTTTCAACCGGCTTTGATTTGGAGGACCAAAGCCGGTTTTTAAAATCCCCGGAACTTGAGTGTCTGGTGGAGCGTGTATTTGGAGCGTGATTATACTGATTGGTGTAATTTTTTTATTTTTGGCGCGCCTTTTTCCGCGTTATTGATTTTTCCGTCGGGGTATGCTACTAATGGGGGTCATTTAATTTTTCGCGCGTGAGGTTTGTCGAGCGGGATATGGTTTTTGAGCTTTCAGGCAATAAAATTTTCGCGCGTGACGCGCGAAACGCGAAACGGCGCGCCGGAAGGCGGGCGAATCTCAAGTAATCTCAAAATGATTTTAAATAATTAAGCTAAAATAAAATGCAAAAAAAAGTTTTATTTATCACTAACAGTTATCCGGCGCCGGATTACCGCCGGCTTTGGAAAAAGGCCACTTCGCTGGAGCGGGACGGCTGGGAGGTGTCGGTGATTTGTCCGGCTGGAAAGAGAAAAGCGGCTAAAAGAAAAATAAAAGGCGTGAAGATTCATTTTTATTCAAAGACCGGGAGCGGCAACGGCTCGGTTTTTTCTTTTTTTTGGCGCGAGGCGGCTGATTTGATGAAAATAAGCTGGAAAGTTTTTTGGTTGTTTGTTTTTGGCCGGTTCAGGGTGATTCATATCGTGAATCCGAGTGATACGCCCGGACTTATTGGCGCTTTTTATAGATTTTTGGGAGCGCGGCTGGTGTATGAGATAAACGAGTCATATTCGGGAAGATATAGGCTGGAGCGGATAAAGATTAAAAAAATTGACCGGCGGGTGATTGGGATTTTAGAGCGGCTGGAAAAGCTGGCGCTTTGGGCCGCGGATTTGGTGATCGTGCCTGATTTTAAACAAAAGGCCAGAGTGGCGCGTCTGATCAGGGAAACTAAAAATAAAATAATAACCATTGAACCTCTGCCGGACATGAAGGATTTTTACCGGCCGTTTCTTAGCCGGGACTATAAGCGGGGGTTTCGCCACATGACGCTTTACGCCGGCAGTTTAAAAATTGAGCGCGGCGTTATAAAGCTTATTCGGGCGGTTGATTTTATCGTGAATAAAATCGGGAGAAAAGATATTTTATTCGTGCTGGCCGGCACGGGCAGAGACGAAGAAAAGATAAAGGAGTACGCTTTTCGAAAAGGGATTTCCAGGTATTTGTATTTTCCGGGCTGGTTAAGCCAGGCCAGTCTTTTGGCTTACATGACCGAGGCGGACATGGGGGTTTCGCCGGAGCCGGCGCGTAAGGGGACGGGCGTATTGCGCGATTCGGTGTTTGAGTATCTGGCCGTGGGTAAGCCGGTGGTCTCGTTCGATATAAAGATGAGCCAGAGCCGGATAGGCAAGGCCGGTTCTTTTATCAGTGATTCGAGCGAGATTACTTTTGCCAGGGAGATTATTCGGATTTTGGACAACAAAAAACGAAGCCGGGCCATGGGCGAGATGGGCAAGATTAAAGTTGAGCGGGACCTAAACTGGCTGAAGTCGGAAATAAAGCTTTTGTCGGCTTACGAGAAGCTTGCGGTCCCCGGGACGGGCTTGGGAGAAAAGGGTTTGGCCGGCAAGGCGGCTTGAAGTGTTGAGCTTGACGTTTAGCTTGTTTATTTTTTGTCCTTTGCTAAAATGACTTAACATTAGGATTTTAATATAAATCAGGTAATAAAAAGATAAAAATAAAAATCATGAAGAAAATAGTAACCTTGGGCGTTTTGGTGCTGGCGTGTTTTTTGGCGCTGCCGAGCGCGGTTTGGGCCGGCAATAACCAGAATGGAAGCCGGTTAAAGATAAAAGACGCTAAAGTTCTGCAGGTGATTCCGGAGAAAGGAACGCTGGTAGTGGAGAAAAAGGGCAATATTTACAATATTGTGCTGGCTCTGGGAGATTCGGACAAGATGGAGTTTCTGAGCAAATACGGGGTAAACATTAATCCCTGGAAGCTTACGGCCGGCGATCACGTAACCTGCCGCGGGCGGAATTTTCCCGCTTACTTTGTGCCTTCTAAATGCCGGGTAGAGAAGAATTCGGATAAGGATTTATATAAGGATAAAAAAGGGATAATGGTGGCTGATGTTTTGGCCGTGGACGAGGCTAATGGTTTGATCGTGGCGGCGCATTCGCTGGGGATTGTGACGATAAAAGTGGGGGACACGAAAATTACCGAGGACGGGGAAAGACGGTCGTTAGGCAAGATACAGCCTTATTGGCGCCTGAAGATTAAGGGCGAGTGGGACAAGGAGAACCAGCTTTTCAGGAGACTGGATTATATTAGAGTGATGAAAAGATTAAAGAGCTTGTAATTTCGCTTGTTTTCGGCGGGAAAATTTTAATAAAAGAGCGGCCGCCGGATTGCCTGCGAGCCGCTCTTTTTTGACTTTTATTTTGGCGGATTGTAACATTGAGTTATAAATAGTTTTTAAAAAAAATAAAATGGAAGAAGTAAAAACCAACACATCCACGGATGAGGCTTCTGATCAAGATCAGGATAATCAGGAAGAGGTGAAGCCGGCCGGGAAAAATCAGCCGGGAATGGGAGCTGAAGAGAAAATCGCGGAGAATCAGGGCGCGGCGGTAAAAGAAGAGGAGCCGGATTTAACAGGCGGCAGTGAAGCCGGAGGATCCCAGGGGACTGAAGAAGCAGCCGGCGTAAAAGAAGAGGAAAAGATCGAGGAAAAAGAAACTGAAGCTGTGCCTGACGAGGAAAAGCCTGAAGAAGCCGGGGAGCAAAAAGAAAAGGAACAAACAAAGGACGTTACGACTGAGCCCACGGTGGATTTTAATTTAGAGGTTTGCAACCGCTGTATGGCTTGCGTGGCTAACTGTCCGACTAAGTGTCTGGAAGAGGTAAACGGCGATCCGGTGCAAACTAAGCCGGAAGAATGTACAAAGTGCGGGACTTGTGAGACTACTTGTCCGGTAGAGGCGGTTAAGCTTAAAAAATAGATTTATTATTTATTCGGTTTTAATATTCAATAAAGAAGCGAAGTGAGACCCAAGCCAGGGAAGCGGAGAGAAGCAGAAGATATAGAGTTAAGGAATAAATTAGCACTCGGACTTGACGAGTGCTAATTTATTTTGTAGTCTCTATAAGAAGTATTTAAGAGATATAATAAGTTAATAAAAAATATGGCTAAACAAATAAGATTCGACGAAAAAGCGCGCCAACAGTTGCTTTCAGGGATTAACAAGGTGGCTAACACGGTAAAAGTCACGCTTGGTCCCAAAGGAAGAAACGTGGTGCTGGATAAGGGTTTTGGGTCGCCCACTATCACAAACGACGGGGTGACTATCGCCAAAGAAATTGAACTGGAAGATAAATTTGAAAATATCGGCGCGGAGCTGGTAAAGGAAGTGGCTTCAAAAACCGGAGATATTGCCGGGGATGGAACTACCACGGCCACTTTGCTGACCCAGAAAATGACAGCCGAAGGCATGAAAAACGTGGCGGCCGGAGCAAACCCGATTGAGGTGCGCCGGGGGATAAGCAAGGGAGTAAAAGCGGTGGTGGCTGAACTTAAAAAAATGGCCAAGCCGGTTAAAAATCGGGAAGAAAAAGCCCAAGTGGCCACGATTTCGGCGCAAGACGAGGAAGTGGGAGAAATGATCGCCGAAGCCATGGAAATAGTGGGAGACGACGGCGTAATAACAGTTGAAGAATCCCAAACATTTGGCCTGGAAAAAGAAGTAGTAGAGGGAATGCAATTTGACAAGGGTTATGTTTCTCCTTACATGGTGACAGACGCCGACAGCATGGAAGCGGAATTGAAAGATCCGGTTATTTTAATTACTGACAAGAAAATAGCGGCCATAAACGAGATCTTGCCTTTGCTGGAAAAGGTTACTCAATCAGGCAAAAAGGAAATCGTGATAATCGCTGAAGAAATTGAAGGCGAGGCTTTAGCTACACTGGTAGTGAATAAGCTTCGCGGCACTTTCAACGCTTTGGCCGTGAAAGCCCCGGGTTTTGGAGATAATAGAAAAGAGATGCTGGAAGACATTGCCATACTAACCGGCGGAGCGGTAATTAGCGATGAAAGAGGAATGAAGCTGGAAAATGCTGAGCTGGGAATGCTGGGAGGCTGTGAAAAAATAGTGGCTACCAAAGAAAACACTACAATTATCGGAGGCGGCGGTAAAAAATCAATGATTGAGGACAGGGTCGCTAATATTCGAAAGCAGATAGAAGAAAGTGATTCTGAATTTGACAGGGAAAAACTGGAAGAAAGACTGGCCAAGCTTAGCGGCGGAGTAGCGATTATTAGAGTGGGCGCGGCCACGGAAGTGGAGCAGAAAGAAAAACAGCATCGGGTGGAAGACGCGCTGGAAGCTACCAAAGCGGCGGTAATGGAAGGGATAGTGCCGGGTGGAGGCGTGGCTTTGATTCGAGCTGTTAAGGCTTTAAACAAGCTTGAGGCAAATAAAGAGCAAATGATAGGAATTGATATTTTAAAAAGATCCCTGGAAGAACCTTTGAAGCAGATAGCGGCCAACGCGGGCAAAGAAGGATCAGTGATCGCGGAGAAAGTGGCTTCTTTAAAGGGTGGTATGGGCTACAACGCGGCTTCGGATAAATACGAGGATTTGGTTTCGGCCGGAGTAGTTGATCCGGCTAAGGTAACCAGGTCAGCGGTTGAGAACGCGGCCTCGGTAGCCTCGATGGTGCTTACGACTGAAGCGGTGGTGACGGACAAGCCGGAAGACAAGAGTTGCGGCACTTGCGCTCCTCAAATGCCAGGCGGTCCGCAGGGTATGGACATGGGCGGCATGATGTAATTTGAAAGTTAAAGATATATATAAAGAGCGGCGGTTAGCCGCTCTTTATATATGGATTAAGAAAGCGCGAGTTTGGCTGGTTTTTGATCTACATATCGCTTCTGGTCATTACGTAATTTATCAGGTTTTCAAAAGAATTGAAGCTGTTAGTGATTACTATTTTGTCGCGCATGACAAGATAGTTGATGGAAACTGATCCGTCTTTTAAGAAGTTAAAAAAGCGTCCGCCCGGGTGGCTTTGGCTTGACGAGAAAACCGGACGCTCGAAACCGGCCACAAAGTCATAATCGTTGCCCAGCAGAATAAATGATTTGAGATCCTGGGCGATATAGCTTTCCCAGCGTTCCAGAATTTCTTCTGATTTTTGGTAATTAGAAAAGATGGAAGCGAAAATAAAGCCGGCTTTGGGATTTTCACTGTCGGGATCGGGAATTACGAGGAAATAATAATTAGGTTTCAGGATGTCGAACAGATAGTCGGGGATTAGAATTTCGGATTGCCGGCTAAAATTTTCCAGGCTTAATTTATCGCCATCTTGGTCGTAGAAGATTAATTCAACCGGCTGGCCTGCCTGGTTAATCGCGGCGAAATAGTTTTCCGCCTGCCAGAGCGGATTTTCTTCTTCTTTCACAAGAATATGTTTGAGCGTCGGGGTATCCTCGGGAAGTTCAGGCTGTTCCACGGCAGGCTGATCATCATTGTCAGCGGCGTCATCATTATCAGACGGTTCCACTTGACCATTTTCGACTGGAGGAGCGACAGCGGTTTGGTCGTTTGAATTTCGGGATCTGGTGACAAAATAAAGAATGCCAGAGGTGATGAAAAGAAAAGCAATAATTACCCCTCCGATGGTTATTACTCTTTTGGTTTCAGAATCATCATCCAGCGGATCGTCAAATTCCGGAAAATCGTCAGTTCGGGGAGGCGGGTTTTTGGTTGCGCCGGGGGTATCGCCAGGCGGAAAGGTCTGATTGGCCGGCGGTATTGGATCAGCCGCGGGCTGAGCCGGAGCTTGTTGGGGCATTTGGTTCGGCGGGATTTGTTCTTGAGCCGGTGTCGGCTGGCCGGCGGTTTGCGCCTGAAGAGGTGCTTGTTGGTATGGGTTAACAGGAGGGTTATTGCCGGCGGCGGCGTTAGTTTCAATTGGAGGATAGGTAACAGGTCCGTCGGCCGGTCCAGGGGGCCGAAAAGCCGGGTCAACCGGCTGATAATTTGTATTAAGTAAATCTTGGCGGGAAGGAGGCTGGTTATTCATAAATG
>JAHKAQ010000018.1 GCA_018825765.1 Patescibacteria group bacterium | reverse complement strand
GCGAATGCCGGCCATTACTTTTCGGGGATCTAATATGTTACACCCTTTTTCAAAAAAATTGCAAAGGTTATTGATATAAGCGACTCTAATGTCTGTGTCCACGTTAAAACAGCTAATCCCCCGCTTCACGGCTTTTTTTATTTTGGAAGAAGTCCAGTCCGAGGCCCCATGAAGGATAAGAGGTAGGTCAATGTTTTGGGAAATTTGCTTTAAGCGACGCCAGTCAGGCACGTCTTTTTCTTTTTGAAAGCCGTGGGAATTGCCAATGCCTATGGCCAGCGAATCAATCCCGGTGGTTCGCACGAATTCAACAGCTTGTTTAGGGTCAGTCATGTAAGTGTCCCATTCTCCATCATCGGAAGTGATTTGATGGCGTCCAAGATAAGGAACGGTTCCCAGTTCTCCCTGAACGGTTATTTTGTGTTTGTGCAGGTAATCCACTACTCTTTTGGTCAGGTTTTTATTTTCTTCAAAAGATAGGTTAGAACCGTCTATCATAACAGAATTAAAACCTAATCGGACGGCTTTTTTGCAAAGCTTAAAATCGCGACCGTGATCAAGATGAATACCTATTTGAATTTTGCCTGATCTTTGCTCGATTATGCTTTTTACGAGAGCTACAATTTCAAAATCCCCGGCAAATTCCATGGTTTTTTCGGTTATTTGCACGATAGCCGGCAAGCCGGTTTTTTCGGCGGCCTGGACTACGGCCTGGGCGGTAATAAGGTCTGAGATGTTGAAACCTCCTATGGCGGTTTTTTTCTCCTTGGCCTGATTAAGTATTTCCTTTACGCTTGCTAACATATTTTTTATTTTAATTTTTCTGGCAGTTTTTAATGATATTTAAGAATGAGAAACTGTTAAGACTGGCAGAGCCGATTAGAAATCCATCAATGCTTTTATTTTTTACGTAGAGGGCCGCGTTTTTAGGGGCGACACTGCCGCCGTAGAGGATTTTAGTTTCCCGGGCGATTTTTTGATCATAAAGGCCAAACAGGATTTTTCGAATCAGAATATTAATGCCAAGGATTTGATCCGGGTTTTCGGCCTTGGCTCCTTTTTGAGAGCTGATAGCCCAAAGCGGTTCATAGGCCAGGATTACTTTTTTTATATTCATAATGCCGATATCTTTAAGTCCTTGTTTTAGTTGATTCTCAAGCGCGGGTTTGGTTTTTCCTTTTTTGAATTGTTTTTGGCTTTCGCCGATACAAAAAATTGGAGTGATTCTTTTTTCCAGACAGAGTTTAATTTTCTGATTTGCGTCCCGGGTGGTTTCGTTGAAATAAAGTTTTCTTTCCGAGTGATTAACCAGGCAGTATTCAACGTTAGCGTCAGCGGCCATTAAAACTGAGATTTCTCCGGTAAAGGCTCCTCTTTCTTTTGAGCCGATATTTTGAATGCCGAATTTAATAAGAGAGCTTGGGCGTCCCAGTTTGGTAAGGAAAATGGCCGGCGGGCAGATAATGATTTGTGTTTTTTTATCTTTGACGCCGGTGTTAATTCCTGTTCGGATGTTTTTTAAGAGTCTTTTGGCGTCGTTCAGGGAAGGAGGATTCATTTTCCAGTTAGCCACGTAGAGCATGATGAAAATTAAAAGATAATTTTATGAGCAAAGACTGAAGCAAGCGAAACAATGATTCCTGATATTATAACTCCAAGAGTGATTAAAGGAAATGCTTTTTTAAATTCCACGTTAAACAGGCTGGCCAGGACAGCGCCGGTCCAGGCGCCGGTCATGGGAAGAGGAATGGCTACAAAGAGAATCAGGGCGATGGCGCCTAGTTTTTTAAAACGCTCCCCTCCTCTCTTGTAAGTGCGTTTATAGAGCCAGTCAAAAAAACCGGCAAAGGTTTTTGATTTTTTCCGCAAGAAATTATCCGCCCTTTGAAGAAATAATAAGATAAAAATAACCGGCAGCAGATTGCCAATTACTGAAAATACGAAGACGGGCAGAACATTAAGATGATAGGTGAAAATTCCCACAGGGATACTGGCTCTTAATTCGCCAATGGGAATAGTGGAAATTATAAGCACGGCTAAGGGACTGGGAACACCGCTTAGTAATTCTACTAATTTTTCTATCATAAGGTGTAAGGGTTAGTTAGGATTTTTTTAAGAATTGAGCGGCTTTTTGGGGTTCGATAGTGCTAATTTCAATGCCGGTTCCCAGCTCAAACCCGGCCCAAATTGAAGTTTTGGGTAAGAGCTCAATGTGCCAGTGATAATGGCGATAATCTTCCCCGTTGCAGGGAGAAGTGTGGAGATACATATTATAGGGGATGTCGTTTAGTTTGTGATAATATCTTTCCAGCACTTTTTTTAAGATGGCCGCGGCTTCGAGTTCTTGAGTTTCGCTTATTCTTTCAAAATATGGCTGGTGGACTCGCGGAAGGATCCAGACTTCAAAGGCGGACCGGCTGGCGTAAGGGCAAAAAGCGACAAAGGATCGGTTTTTAGCCACGATTCTTTTTTTGGTTTTAATTTCTTGTTCTATCATATCGCAGTAGACGCAGGTTTTATTAGCGTCCTGGTATCTTTTTGAACCTTCAAGTTCAAGTCTGACGCCTGGAGAAATAACCGGAATGGCGAATATTTGCCAGTGAGGATGAACAACTGAGGCGCCGGATTTTTCCCCGTGGTTTTCAATAAAAAGGATATACTTTACCCCCCTTTTTTTCATAAGATCAAGATAGCGGGTTTTGAAAGAGTCGATTACTTCAGCTACTTCTTCTTTTAAGAGCTGGGGGACGCCGCGTTCATGGTCTCTGGTTACGATAACTTCATGAAAGCCGGTTCCATCAAGAGAAAGATATATTCCCCTGTTATATTCTTTTGTTTTTTGCTTGCGGGTTAGCGCGGGAAATTTATTGGGAAAGACCCGCAGACTCCATTCTTTATCTTTTTTATAATAAATTAGCGTGTCGGGTTTTTGTTTTTCAATTGTTGGATAGCAAAAAGGGCAATTTTCTAGTTGGGATTGGGAGGAATCTTGGTCGGTTTTTTGGGGTTTTTCTTTTATAAAATCATTGGGTTTTTTAGACCGGCCGGTGGCGATTATAACCCAATCGCCGGTAACAATGTCCTGGCGCAGTTGGGAAACAGGCTTTGTTTTGGATTTGCTTTTGCTTTTTGTTTTTTTCATTTTTTAGTTTGTTTTAGGTGGAGTCGGGAAAAACAGTGATTCAGAGCTTGTATTTACCGGTGATTAAGTTCCAGCGAATTTGAAATAGTTCCTTTAAGGTGTTGAAATAGGATAAGAAAGAAACATTGCTGGCCTGGTCATTTTCCCATTCAACCGCGATTTCTTTGATTTTAAAGTTCATTTTTCGGGCTAAAACCAGCATTTCAATGTCAAATCCCCAGCGGTCAATAATCATTTTTTCGCAGATTTTTTTCGCGGCCTCGGCGGTTAAGACTTTAAAACCGCATTGGGTGTCAGGGATACCCCAAAGTCCGCCTATAAATTGAATCATAATATTGCCGGCGTCACCCAGCAATTCTTTCCATTTTGGCTGGTGCTTGGTTATTTTGCTTGTTTTTAGGTCGCGAGAGCCGATTACCAGAGAATAATTTTGATCAAAATACGGAAAAAATTTTTCTATATGATCTACGACGGTTGAATTATCCGCGTCCATGAATAGCCGGAACTCTCCCCTGGCCTGGAGCAATCCCTGGCGCACAACATAACCTTTTCCGTGGTTTTTTTCGTTGTTGATTATTTTTAAGCCGTGCACCATGCTTTGGTATTTTTTGACTGTTTGAAAAGTTTTATCTGTGGCGCCGTCAATGACTACTAAAATTTCATAAGGGTATTTTTGGCGGCTTAAATAGCGGTCAATATCGAGCAGGGTGGGGCCGATTCTTTTTTCTTCATTATAGGCTGGAATAACCACAGAAAGCTTAATATTGGGCTTATGCATTTTTTGTTTTTAGTTTTTTAAAAGACATTTGTGTAAATAAATATACTATAAATTCAGGATTTGAGCTAATTTTTTCTGATAATTTCGGCTATTTGAGATAAGGCTTTGGCTTGTTCCTGCTGGTTAAAAACAATTAAATGGTCGGTTTGGGCCGGCGCTAAATCTATTTCTTTTTTAGCGTCAAGCAGTTTTTTATTGACGATATTTTCGGAAATAATTCCTTGAGTTATTAGTCTTTTTCGGATTTCAGTCAAGGGAGCGGTAATAAAGATGATGGTCGTGCCAGGGAACTGGTTCTTAATGTTTAGGGCCTGATCATAGTTGATGTTCCAGATTACGGGTAATTTGGATTGAGCGGCTTTGTCAAATTCTTTTTGGGTTACGCCAAAATGGTTGCCCTGGCTAAAAAAACAAGTTAAAAATTTTTTGTTATCCAGTTGTTTTTGAAAATCCTGCCAGCTTATAAAGTGAAAGTTTTTATCAGGGATTTCGCCTTTTTCTTTTGGCCTGGTAGTGGTAGGTATTATTTGATGAAATTTAATTAAAGACGGGAGTTTGGCTACAATTTCTTTTTTACCCACGCCTTGCGGCCCGGTAATTAAATAAATATTTTTAAATTTAGAATGATCCATTATTTTTTATTTGTGTTTATTTATTATATCAAGAACTTTTTTGATGGATTGATCCAGCTTATTTTGATGGTTTATGACTTCGTAATCGTAAAGATGTTTATTTTTTAAAAACTTTTTTGTATACTCCATTCTTTCTTTTAAGTATTGAGGAGTGGCGTTGTCTCGCTCTTTAATTCTTTTTTTTAGGTCTTTGAGCGGCGCGGTAATGAGAATAGCGATAATAGAGGGAAATATTTTTTTAGCGGTTTGGACTCCCTTGTATTCTATTTTCCAGATACCAATTTTTTTAAGGGAACGTATTCGTTTTATTTCTCTTTTTGTAACGCCATAATAGTTGTTATTATATTCCAGGGCGTATTCTAAGAATTCTCCTTTTTTTATGCCCTGTTTGAATCTTTTTTTGGAGATAAAATAATAGGGATTTTTTTGGCTTTCTCCGGGTCTTATTTTTCTGGTCGTTGTTGTGATAACTCTTTCTACGGCAAGGTGTTTTGCCAGTCCCTGGATAATACTGTCCTGGCCGGATCCTGACGGTCCGGAAATAATAAATAGATTTGACTTCATGTTTTTGGTTGTTAGATTGCGGGCTGTTTACAGGCCATTGGCTTCTTTATTGCGATTATGCTCCTCGATGGTTCTTGAGTAAACGGTTTCTCCGGTCTGGGGATTGCTAAGGAAATAATAATAATCTGATGTTTGGGGATAAATGGCGGCCATGATGGCGTTTAGTCCGGGGTTGGAGATAGGGCCCGGAGGAAGGCCTTTATGGGTGTAGGTGTTATAAGGGGAATCCACTCGAGTATCGTCAAAGCTGAACTTTTTTTTGTTGGTGCCCAGGATATAGTTTATAGTGGCGCACGATTGAAGCGGATAGTTGTTTTTTAGGCGTTCCCAGAAGATTCCAGCGACAACCTTCTGGTCTTCTTTGTTTGGAACTTCTTTTTCTATAATGCTTGCCAGGGTGATGATCTCTTTTATCGCGCGGTTGTTCCTGGTGATATCTTGTTTCATGGTGTCGGTCAGTTTTTCATCAAAATTATTAAGCATTTTTATAACAATCATCTCGGCCGTGGCGTCGGGATAAATTAAATAAGTATCAGGAAAGAGAAAGCCCTCTAACGTGCCGCCCAGAGGATCAAGATCTCCCAGAAAGGAATATTTTTCCTGATATTTAGCGACGTTCTTTACTTCGGTCGTAAAGTTTTCCTGGCTTACGATGTCTTCTCTGGCGAAATATTCTCCGATATTTTTGTTATTCCAGCCTTCGATGATGGTAATTTTTAGATCTTTGGGTTCGGCTTTGCCTGAGGTGATAATGTCCACTATTTCAGGAATGGTCATGTTGGGTCGAAGGACATAAGTTCCGGTCACGATTTTGTCTTCTTTATTTTTTTTCCAGATATAGAGATCAAAATAGACATTATTAGTTATAATGCCCCGCTCTTCCATTTTAGTGGATATTTGATTGACGCCCTGTCCGCTTTCAATGACGAATTTTTTTTCCACGTTTGAATTACTGGCCCGGCCCTGCATTTTCCTTGATACATAGAAATAGCTTGAGCCGAGAATAATACAAATAATACAAATCGTGGCTAAAATTTTTTTTGACATGGTTTTTTGAAAAATTAAGCGTAGTCTATTTTTTCTTTGCTTTTATCTCTCTGTGCTTTGAGATCAAAAGCGCTTTTGGCGGTGATAGCGCCTTCGCTTACGGCGGTAACGATTTGGCGGAAGTTATTACTGCCGTTGGTGATGTCTCCGGCGGCTAGCACGCCCGGAACATTGGTTTGTCCGGCCGGGTTTACATCGATGAATCCGTTTTGGGTTAATTTTACCCCAAGATGCCGGGCTAGAGAAGTGGAGGGTATCAGGCCGATTTCAATAAAAACCCCCTGGCAGTTTATTTTGTCGCGTTCCTGGTATTTTTTGTCCAGACTTACTTGTTCTACTTGGCTGGCGCCGCTAATTTTGGTAATATTGGTATTAAAAATTGTCTGGATTTTAGGGTGATCGATAACGCGCTGATTCCAGGCCGGTTCTCCTTTAAGCGCCGGGCCGCGATAAATTAAGTAGACTTTTGCCGCGTATTGAGCGAGATGAATGGCGGCCATAGCCGCGGCATTGGCTC